>NZ_JBCODG010000006.1:0-106320 GCF_040928965.1 Bacteroides sp. 2201st1_D9_2201SCRN_220225
AACGGAAAATCGGCGTTTGATGCGCTTCTGGTATCGCACGGTGGCTCTTGCGTTCCAATTCCCGTTCACATTCACGGGATAGCTTTCTATACCGCCTGTTTGGGTATTGTACGTCACAGCCCGTGTCACACTGTTCACCGTGTTCGCCCAAGTCATGTCTCCGTTCAAACCTATCTTCGTGTCTCGTGCTTCTAAGCGCACCCTTTGGTTGTACGAAGGGCGCAGGCTGGGATTTCCCCGTGTAATGTTCAGCGGATCGCTGTTGTCGGTCAGTGTCAGCAGTTCGGTCAGTCCCGGCTGTTTCGTATCTCCCTCGTAACTTAGTTGCACCCGTGTTTTCTTTTTGTGCCACAAGACGGTAACAGCCGGGTAGTAGTTCACGGAGGTTCTCAGCGTGTCAGCTTGTATCCGCCCGGTCTTCTGGTCGAGACTCTGCCGTTCGGGAACGACGGACAGGCCGGCGTTGATTTCCCAAGTTCTGTTCGTATAGTTAAGGTGGAGGGCCACTTCATGCGCTGTCGTGTGGCTTCGGCTTCTGTTGCTCAGGCTGTCGGTATAGGCTGCCTCGTAGCCTTCCGGCAGGGTGTACAAGGGTTCATCGTCCGTACCGTCGAAAAAGCGGGACAGGTCGTAGGTATTGCGGTCGTTGTTTTGGTTTTCCCGTCTGAATTTATACGAAAGTTGTGCCCGCAGGCTCTTGTGTAGTGGCTGTGTCAGTATCAGTCCCAAGCTGAATTTGCGGTTTCTGTTTGGGCTGTCATAATATTGGTTACGGTAGAGGACGGAATCGTTACCCCACTCATCCTGCAATTGGTAATAGGTGGTGGACGACATGGAAAACGCCTCGTTCTTTCCTCTCCCTTCCGAGTATTGCATGGTTAGCCCCAAACTGCTGCCTTTCTCGTTCAGCCGTCGGGTGAGGTCGGCGTTCAGGAAATACTGCCGGTTGGCGCTTGTTGAACGGGAGTTCATGCGGATGCCATTCACCCGGATATCGTTTTCCGTTTGGCCGTTTTCTTCCCCATTAAACGGTGCTGTGATATCCAATTCTGGATCTTCATTGTAGGTCGCCTGCCGGCTGTCACTCCCGTTTGTCCCTTTCATCGCACTAAAGCTGCCTGAAAGGTTCAGCAAGGTCATCTTATCGATATTCCATTTCATGCTTAGCATGGTGCTTGCCATGCGGTTGGTGTTGTGGCGGTCGCTGGTCGCATAGCGGTAGCGGTTCCCCGTTTTCAGGTATTGCTCGTAGTAAGATGTCCCCTCGTTCCCATTGATAGCATTGCTGTACATGACATTCCCGTTAAGGTGTATCTTCTTTCCGAACTTTTTCAGGAAGTTCACCGCTACATTGTCTTGGCGGTTGTCTTTGTTTGCGGATGTCATGTTGCGGTTGCCGCTTTTGGCGATTACCGACAGGTTTTCCCCGGCGGTTTTGAAGAAATTGCTGATTAGTTCCGCTTCTTTTTTCTTGTTGTTACCCTTGCCTGCGGCTACGGAAGTCATCAGTGTACCGTTGAACTCCTTCTTGGTTTGCAGGTCGAGCACATAGTTTTCTTCCCCTGTTTTTATCCCCATGAATTTCTCCATTTCGCTACGCTTGTCATACACTTTTATCCTGCTTACCAAATCGGCGGGCAGATTTTCCAAAGCCAGCGCATGGTTTCCGGCAAAGAACGCTTCCCCGTTTACATTGATTTCCGCAATGGGAAGCCCATTATAAACCAAGGTTTTGTTTTGCCTGTCATATTCCAAGCCCGGTATCTTTTTTACCAGCTCTTCCAAGTTCGAGCCTTCGGGAATCCGGTAGGCATCGGCATTGATGACGGTAGTGTCGCCCACCAGTTCCACCTCCTTTATGGGAGCCGTGACCACCACTTCGGACAGTTCAAGACCTTCTGTCAAGACAATGTTTCCGACATGGATTTTCGTCTTGCCTGTATTTAATGCACGAAACTCCGGCTTCATGCCTATATAAGAAACTTTCAGCAGGTAAGGCGATTCTTTCTTTGCATGGAAGCTAAGGCGGAAATTCCCGCCGGCATCACTCATCACCCCTTTTACAAGGGTGGAATCCCCGGCTTCGAGTACCAAGATATTGGTATAGGGCAACACCTCTTGTCCTTCTCCATTATTGGAAACGACAAGGGTTTTTCCGGTCACATCCACCCTCTGTTGGGCAAATAGAGTTATCGGAAACAGGAACATAAGTATCAGTCCGAGACCAGATATACGCACAATTACCCGTTATTTTTTTATAGTTTTTAAAAGAAATGAAAAACGGGTACAAAATTACAAGCTTTTACCAGCCGTGCCAATACCAAACAATCGGTATATATAATAACTCATTACTTTAACCTTCAACATATAAAAAATGGTCGGAACGATACAGAGTACAAGAAAACCTGCCGTACAACCGAGCCTTTTCCAGAGCATGGCGTCGTGTATGAACCGGACATTTGATTAACAAAAATAAACGGAATCATCTGTGTATTCCACCCGCAGGACTTAATGCGGGGGCCTCTCTGGATTCGGCCAGTGCCGCCACGCACTCTTCGCGTATGGACTTGATGTAATCCAGTACCATTAACGGATCGACATTCTTACCGTCGAGTTTACAGGTGATATGCAGATGTTCGCCGGTGCTGCGTCCTGTAGAACCGGTAATGCCGACGACATCCCTCGGCCCGATAGCAGCCCCTTTCCGGGTAAGGATACGCGACAGGTGGCAATAGCTGACCGTGTAGTCTCCATGCCGTAAGGTCACATACTTGCCGGAGGATTTGTCCTGCCCGACTTTCACTACCACTCCCGCCATCATGGCCATCACCTCGTCGCCCCGTGCGTGGAGGTCGATTCCGTTGTGAAACTTCTTTTTTCCGGTAAAAGGATCTTTCCGATACCCATAAAGCGAGTTGATTTTCATCCGGCGCAGCGGATAGCTTACGCTAAGGTAACGCTCTATCCATACGTGTTTGCAGGTGTCGGCGGGCAATGCCGGGGCAGCATCTCCTGCCGACGGTAAGGTGTCTTGGACGGAAAGCGTGTTTCCGGGCAAGGTCGCTGCATTATCCCTACCGGCAGAAACGACTTCAACCCTGTATCGGGACGGCACGGTCGAGACCGTATTGAATTGTGCTTGAACGGGGCCTGCGATACTTGCAGCACCCGCCATCAAAACCAGTAGTTTCTTTCTCATGCGGCAAATATAACCAGCCCTGCCCAAGATGTCCCGTTTCCACGGCCTTTTTCGATCAAAGTACAACAAAAAAAGCATTCAGAGTATGAATTTATGCACAAAATCATACTCTGAACATAAAAATAAACTCTCTTAATACACTAATATTATTCTATTATATACAAGGGAATGAAAAGAATCTATCTTTGCAAAGTGTAATTCAAAATACAAAATTAAATATGAATGTAGTACGATTTGAACTAATTAAATTGCCCTATCCGACACTGGCCCGATTCGGGCTTACACAGGAGATGATCGAGGACTTGCCGATGCGTGTCCTCGATGAGATTTGCGACGGCAGACACTCTCCCGTGCTTCCGGTCCGTGTCCGTGACGAGAAGGGAGAACTAATTGAAAGCCGCAGCCGCTTCGCCCTTGTCCGCAGAGATGACGGTCTGTCGGACGTGGTATTTTATCCCGTCCTGGAATCCTCGCCACTGGAACGCTACGACGAGGCGCAACAGAAACAGTTGCTCGACGGCAAGGCCATCATTGCGGACGTGGAGACGGCAGACGGACGACACAGCAAGGCATTCGTGCAGATAGACGAGGAAACGAAGCAGGTGATGTATATCCCCACGCCGATTATCGGGCGCAACCTGCAAGTGCTGGCCGACATAATGCACCTCGGTACAATGGAGGTAAACAGTATGCAGAACGGCGAACCGCTGACACTGGTCGTGGACGATGAACCCGTCACGGTGGGCATCGACCTGCATGACAAGACCGGCATCCGCTTCTGTTCGGGCGACAGCCAGAAATGGAAAGAACAGCCCAAACGCGAGTGGGACAAGTACACTTTCGGCGTGTACGGCTGCTGGGTGATGGACGATGACGGCAACCTCGACTATGTTCCCGAAGAGGAATATACCGAAGAACTGTGGAACGAACAGAAGAAAAGCGCCGAGCGTAACCGTGCGGCGGGAGTTCACAAATAATATCTTAACATCCAGCGAATATGGCAGAACACCAATATTATCCCGAAGAGGTCCTTATCGAGAAGATGGAGCGCGGCGAATACGGCTGGCTCGACTATGTGAATCATTTCTCGCCCGAATGGCAGGAGGAATATGCCCGCTATTGCAAGGAGCACAGCCTTATGGCGGGCAACGAATCCGCCGCCGAGTTCGTCCACTACAAGGACGAGCAACTGGAGGCGGCGATGGAGAACGGAGATGCATAACGGAAACCCTTTTTAACAACGGATTATGGCGATACGAAAGAATACCAACCCCCGAATGATGGACCTGCAACCCGAAATGCAGGACATATTGAGGCGTAACGGTATGCAGGCCCACGTGGTCAGCGACGGCACGGGCTACCGGCTCATGGTGCAGGGCCACGATTCGCCGCTGCTGACCTACGACCTTACCGAGCGTCAGATGTTGGCCCTGACGGACTGGGGAACAAACTCGGCCAACAAGAAAGCCTACAACGTGTTCACGAGCATTGTAGGGAAAGACTTTTATATGCCCAAGAACTTCGTCCATGCCCGCAATGCCAATGGCCGTGTCGCTATGGGGCTGCACGGCTACCGTATCGGTATCGGCGAATACGGGCGTGTGGGACGGCTGGGTATGCCGCCCCCGTTCCTCGGCTGGACGCCACGCCACCAGTGGGGCTTCCATCTGCGGCGGGTCGGCGGCCAACTGTTCTATCCGGGGCCGCCCATTGTCCCTGAACGGTGGGACGGACGCATGAAGCCGGGCGAATTGCAGTCGGGCGGCTACGGCTTCTATTACAAATACAAGGCCGGACAACCGGTGCAACCGGCACAACAGACCGACGTACTGCAAAACCTGCAGACGGTCATCACGCCGCTGGTCAGTCGTCCGCGCAGCACGGAACCGGCCCGTACCTACAAGGAACTGATAAGCTCTCCTGTCTATTTTTCCAATGAGAAATGGCAGGAATGTCTTGCCTCCCACGGCCTTATCGTCGATAAGGAGGCACGGACACTGACCGTACAGTCCGAAAAGGTCGCCGCCGATCTGGTCTATGACCTGACGGAAGAAGAAACGGCCGTCCTGACCTCCAACTCCATCGAGGAACAACCGGTCGAGAAGCGGCTGGAAGTCCTGAACGGGGTAATCAAGGCAGATTTTGCCGACAAGGTAACGATGGCAGACCTCGACAGCAAGCAGCGTATCGCCCTCGGTCTGCACCCCGAAGTACAGGAGGAACTGACGCAGCGACAACAACAGGAGCAGGAAATCCTCTCCCCACTGGAAAACCAGCTCCGGCAGGAGATGCCGTATGGCGCAACCGCTTCCGTCGATGGACGCGATATTTCCGTGCTCGACGAGCGCAAGGGCTGGTACCGGGAAGAACGGCACGGCAGGGAGGTCGAGGTCGGCGAGATAGCCGTACACCCATCCCCCATAGAGGGCAAGTACAAGATGACGGCCGTCATCGACGGACAGGTCATCAGCCACGAGATCAGCCAGAAGGACTATGACAAATTCCTCGCGGTCGATGACTACCACCGCATGAAAATCTTTTCGAAAATATTCAGCGAGGTGGACATGAAGATGCGGCCGGAAGCACAGCGCGGTCTCGGCGTGAAGATTTTCGCCGCCCTTGCGGCAGGAACGGTCGTCACGGCGGGTGTCGTCCACGGCCTGCGGCATCATCATCACGGTCCGGAGTTCTACGGTGAGCGTTTCGGAGGCGAGCCGCGTCCGTATTTCAAACCCGGTGTCGATACGCCGAGGGACGTGGCCATACGCAATTTCGAGGCACAGATGAATCAGGATATTAACGATATGAGAAGAGGGAGATAAAGACAATGAGAGAAGGAGACCTTACCTACGACGACTTCCTGCAAAGGCTGAACATTCAGGACGTGCTGATTGACGCAGGCTACCACCTGAACCGGCGCGACGGCCTGCGCTATCCCTCGTATGTCCGTCTGGACAGCGAGGGACGGCGTATCCGTGGCGACAAGTTCATCGTGACGCAACAAGGAAAGTGCTGCTTCCAAGCACAGCAGCAGAAAGTCTATAACATCATCTCGTTCATCAAGGCGCATCCGCAGTTTTTTGCGGAATACCGTGCGGGCATGGCTCCCGACCGACTGGTGAACCTCGTGTGTAACCGGCTGCTGAACCATCCCATCGAGGACCGGACAACGCGGATTATCCAGCCCAAGCGGGACATCCGCCCGTTCGACATCGCGAACTACGACATCCACAAGTTCAATCCGCAGGACCGGGAGACACAGAAGAAGTTCTATCCTTATTTCAAGAGCCGGGGGATCGATCTTTACACTCAGTACGCTTTCCACCGCCACTTCTGTCTGGCAACGAAACACCGTGAGGACGGTGCGGCATACACCAATCTCGCTTTTCCGCTGACCTTGCCCAAAGGCGACGGCACGGTCGTGGGCTTCGAGGAACGGGGACGTGCAAGAACGGACGGAAGCGGCAGCTACAAAGGCAAGGCCGAGGGAAGCAATTCGAGCGAGGGGCTGTGGATTGCCAGCCCTGCCCAAACCCCACTTGCGGAAGCCAAGCGTATCTATTGGTTCGAAAGTGCCTACGACGCGATGGCTTATTACCAGCTTAACCAGAAATGGGACAAGGAACTGCGAAAGGGAGTGTTCGTCTCTACCGGCGGGGCACCGAGCCAGCAGCAGTTCAAAGCCATGACAAAGGCCACTCCACGCGCTTACCACCATCTCTGCTTCGACCAGGACCGTGCCGGACAGATCTTCGCCATCAACTTCGCGCTCACCCAGGCGGGCAAGACATTCACCAGCAACGTGACGAAAGACGACAAACTGCTGGTCCGTATCAGTGGCGAGGAGAACCAGAACTACGAAATAAAACTCGAACCCTTCGACTTTCACAGGATAGTCGGCACGCTTTTACGTCCCAAAGAAATCTATCGGGAAGATGGTACGCTTGACTATCGGACAATCGGCGACGGATATTTGCAGGAGATGAGTATGGTGTGCCAAGACGAGTACGAGATGGCTCTTGCCGAGGGTTCGGCCAGTGAGGAAACACTGGAGGGCATGAGACAAAATATCATGGCTATAGAGGATGCGATCCGTAATCTTCCCGCTCCCGGTGAGGACGGCACCGGCCTTATCGTGTACGAGCCTGCTGAAAAAGGCTATAAGGACTGGAACGAACAGCTCTTGGCAAAGATCAAGCTGCAAGAATCAGTTCACGAAGAGCCGACCAGGAGAGAAGAACCCGAACAGGAACGGCAAGTACGTTTCCACCGATGACAATGCGGCACACCCCACATGAAACAATAAAAGAGAAAACAATGAATGACAAGGAACTGACACATGACGATTTTGTGCAAAGGATCGACATCCGGGATGTACTGCTCGATGCCGGGTATCGCCAGAACCGACGCTTTGGACTACGCCTCTCCTCGTTTATCCGCACGGACAGTGAGGGAAAGCGTATCCGGGGTGACAAGTTCGTCATAACGCAACAGGGAAAATGCTGTAGCCAGCCACCCCGGCAGAAGGAATACAACGTCGTTTCGTTCATCAAGGAACACCCGACGCTATTTGCAGAATACCACGAGGGAATAGACCCGAACCGGCTGGTAAACCTCGTGTGCAGCCGTCTGCTGAACATACCCGTCGAGGATAAGCAAGACCTACGGCCGTTCGACATTGCGGACTACGACCTACACCCATTCGATCCGCAGGACCGGGAGACGCAGAAGACGTTTTACCCCTATTTTAAGAACCGGGGTATCGACCTCAGCACGCAGAATGCTTTCCACCGTCATTTCTGTCTGGCGACAAAACACGGCGCAGACGGTGGGGCATATACCTGTCTCGCTTTTCCGCTGACCTTGCCCAAGGAGGGCGGTACGGTCGTGGGCTTCGAGGAACGGGACTGCGTGCGCATGGACGGGAGCGGCAGCTACCAAGACAAGGCCAAGGAAGGCAATGCGAACGAAGGGCTGTGGATTGCCAGTCCTGCCGGAACGCCCCTTGCCGAAGCCGAGCATATCTATTGGTTTGAGAGTGCCTACGATGCGATGGCTTATTACCAGCTCCATCAAGCGCAGAACCAAGAGCTACGAAAGGCGGTGTTTGTCTCTACGGGTGGTTCCCCAACCGTGGCGCAGATGCAGGGCGTGTTTTCTGCCGCTCTTCCTGCCCGGCAGCATATCTGTTTCGACACCGACCTCGCAGGAATCGAGTATGCTAAAAATCTTCAACAAGAGATGTACCGTGCAGTGTGTTCCACCATTGAGGCGACCTCCGAACGTAAGCCTTATCTCGACTCTGTTCCGGATGGCGAAAATCTGGACTGTGGAGAGGTGGAACTGCTGCCCAGGGATTTGCTAAGCAAGTATGGGAAATACGAATCAGCATGGATAGAAGCCAGGTCGATGCACTCGAGCGGTCTGTGCCATACGGACGATATACAGGTCCAAGAGGATATTGTAAACAGGCTTTACAAAGAGTTCCGCGAGGGACTGCGGGAGTTCCTCGGACTGGATAAAAGGAATGACACCTCCTTTGTCCGCGAACGGCCCGCCTATCCGCACAAGAACTGGAACGGATTGCTTCTGGCCGAGCAAAAACGGGAAGAATCCATCGGACAGAATCAGGAACGAGAGGAAAATGCCGAACAGGAACGACAAACACATTTTCGCCGATGACCACGCCATACTCCATACAAGATGTCCGAAACATCACCCTGTGGCCGCACGCCGGGCAATTCGTCATCGACGAACTGCCATTGATATTCATGTGCATGGCGGGGCTGGTGTACGGCGGCATGGAAGGTATGCCGCTGGGCAGTATGGCAACGGTCATTGCCTTGTTTCTGTTCCTCGTGCTGCTGTATCGTTTCATCTGCCTGCGCCGGATACGTTACCGGGTCGGCGAAGAACAGCTTGTCTGCGAGCGGGGGCTTTTCTGCCGTAGGGTGGACTACATGGAACTGTACCGTATCGTGGACTTTCAGGAACACCAGAGCCTCCTGCAACAGCTTTGCGGTCTGAAAACGGTCGTTATCCTTTCGACGGACCGGAACAGCCCGAAGCTCGACCTTATCGGTATCCGGCGCGGAAACGACATCGTGGCGATTATCCGTGAACGTGTGGAAATCAATAAACGAAAAAAGGGAATCTATGAGATTACGAATCATTAGTATATGGGTGGTCTTTGTGCTTGTCGGTCTGTTTCCGCAATTGGCCAAGGCGCAGGTTGCCGCTTCGAACCCGTTGGAATGGGCAGCCTTGGCCGAGGGAAACGAACTGATAAACGGCCAGATAGACAAACAAATCAAGGGGCAGACACAGACCGCCCTGATGCAGAACAGTATCGCGGCGGAGTTCAACCGCATACATGAGTGGGAAAAGCAGTACAACAGTTATCTCAAGACGGCGAACGGTTATGCTTCGTCGCTGAAAGCCTGCACCCACCTCTATAACGACGGCGTGCGGATTTTTCTCACGTTGGGAAAACTGGGCAAGGCGATACGGGACAACCCGCAGGGCATCGTCGCCAGCATGAACATGAACAACCTCTATATCGAGACGGCGACGGAGCTGGTCTCCGTGTTCACGCTGCTGAACGACGCCGTGGCCAAAGGCGGCACGGAAAACATGCTCACGGGAGCGGAACGGAGTAAGACCCTATGGGCATTGAACGACCAGCTTGCGGCGTTCAGCCGGAAACTTCACCTGCTCTATTTGAGCCTGCGCTATTATACGCTGAACGACGTGTGGGACAACATAACGGCGGGCATGATCGACCGCAGCAACGGAGAGGTGGCCCGTCTGGCCATGTCCCGCTGGCGCAGGGCGGCCGCTATCGCCCGCTGAAAAAAGAAAAATAAAAACGGAGAATGATGAAGTGGACAATCTGGATATGGATTCTGTTGCTGTGTGCCGGTATCCCGAAGGTGCAGGCCCAAAACGATGCAACCCTTGCGGGAATGATTCTGGTTTATACCAACAAGGCCGAGAAAGAACTGAAGAATCAAGAGAAGGTCATGCTGATGCAGACCACGGGGCATGTGTGGACGAAGGAGGAAGTGGAAGGCACGACGGACTTGCAACGGGAGTTCAACAATTACCTGAACTCGTTCCGCTCGATTGTCTGCTATGCGGCGCAGATTTACGGTTTCTACCATGAAATAGCGCAGCTGACGGACAACATGGGCGACTTCACCAAGCAACTGGGCAGACATTCGACCAACGCGCTGGCCGTCGCCCTTTCCACGCGGCGCAACCAGATTTATCGGGAGATGATACTGAACAGCGTGGAAATCGTGAACGACATACGCACGGCCTGCCTGTCGGACAACAAGATGACGGAGAGGGAACGCATGGAGATCGTGTTCGGCATACGCCCGAAACTCCGGTCGATGAACCGGACGCTGCAACGGCTGACCAAGGCAGTGAAATACACCACGATGGGCGACATCTGGCGGGAAATCGACGAGGGCGCACGCCCTGTCGCAGATAAGTACGACATCGTGAAAGCCGCCCAAAGACGCTGGCGGCAAATTGGAAGAAATGTAAGACCCTAAAAAAAGAATAAAAATATGGGAGCTTGGGATATGATATTGAAATACGGCGGAAAGGCCATGAAAGGCATGGGCAAGGCCGCCAACATGGCGGGAAAGAGTGCCGGTCATGCGGTACTGCACCCTTCGCAGACCCTTCGGGGAGCCGGGCAGGCGGTCAAGACGGCCACTGCCGGGGCTGCTGTCGGCTATGTGGGTTGGGAGAAACTGACGACTGATAAAAGCGTCGCACGGATAGTCAGCGAGGCCGTGGTCGGCAAATCTGCCACGGATGCCCTTGCGGGTACGACCGAAGACATGAAGGAGCTGAAAGACAAAGCCGGAGAGGCGGTTTCTGCGGTAAGCGAGGCCGTGGGCGGTGCAGACTCGAAACTGAACGGGGTGTCGCACTTCCTTCGGGAAACTTCCGGCGGCGGATTGTTCGACATGCTCGGCGGCTTTCTGCGAAACCTCGGAGGGGGCAACGTGTCGGGATTGAACATTGCCGGTCTGATCGCGGCAGCGTACCTCATGTTCGGACGTTTCGGCTGGCTGGGTAAAATCGCCGGATTGTTCCTGGGCATGATGCTTATCGGCAACAATGCGGGCGTTGTCCGCACGGCTTCCCCGGAAACGGTGTCGAGGGCACAGATGCCGACCCTCTCTCCGGAGGAGCAAACGCAAAGCGGAGGAATGAGAAGATAGAAACACGAAAATATATATATCAATGAAATATACGGAAGAAATGATTCTGCACTCCGACAGCGGCTATTGTATGCCGTTCGAGGAGCCGCAGGGGAAAGACGTGGAACTGTCGCTCGGCTATGGCGAGCAGGTACACCCGGCAACGGGAGAAAAGTTCTTTCATCACGGGATAGACTTCAACGTGAGGTGTTACATGCTGTCAGCCGTGGCCAGCGGCATTGTGTCGGGCGTGGGCAACGACCCGGTACACGGCATCTGCCAGACGGTCCGTTACGGCGGGTACGAGGTGACATACGGTCATCTGTCGAATGTGTTCGCCCAATTCGGACAGCGGGTGAAAGCCGGACAAACGGTGGCTTTGAGCGGCGAACGGCTGCATATAGAAGTCAAATTCAAGGGCGAGGAGCTGAACCCGATAGAGTTTCTGACCATGTTGTACGGCAATATCAAGGCTTTGCAGGAAGCCGACGGCAATGGTGCGGCATCTTTTTACGATGCGGAAGCAGGAGTAAAAAACGACTACGAGAAAGATCAAAGGGAAATAGAAGAGCTGATGCTCCGCTTTCTGCCACTTTACATGGAGGATTTGCAGCGGGGAGCGTACACGGTTCCCGCACATACGGAGCAGTCGCTACGCCACATCTTTACAATGGGAGCTGCGAAAGAGTATTTCTACGAGAAGATGCCGAGCATGTACAACCCGCTGGGACTGGGGCGCAAAGCCATGCCGCTGGCCTGCAAGGTACAGAACCTGCTGATAGCGGATTTTCTGAACTACCTTGCCCTGCGGCATGAGGTGTACCTTTCCGCAACAGGCGGCGAGGTAAAAAAAAACTTCATGACGAAGCCGTAGCGGGCAGCGGACTCATTGATCCGTTGGCGGAACTGGACATCGACATCCAGAGTTTCGACATACCGAGAATCGTCTCCGTCTATCCCGACCGTGCCGGAGTCCGCTGGTGGACGAAGGCATGGTTCAACAACCGGGAGGAAGGGGAAGCCTCGGTAGAAATCGAGCGGGAACAGGCAATACGTTTCATTCACGACAACATCGAAAAGGACACGTGGCTCGAAGAGTTTTTCCCAAAGCAAATGGAGGTGTACCATAACGCTATCGAGCAGACGAAGGAACAACTGTTGAAACAAATAAATATGATATAGAAAGGCATTGATTATATGGACGGAATCAAACATAGCAGAAGGTTTGCGGAGTTGGAGGCCCTGATGGGCAGTTATTTCCGCCATCATCTTGTCCCCGTCATGACGCAGACGCAATCCTACCTGACCGAAAAACAGGGCGAGGAAATGAAAGCGTATTCGACCTCCCTGGGCGGCATACTCGGCATGATGGCGTCAGCGGGGCAACCGCTCGCCGACCCGTACCAGACTCTCAAGGTTACGGGAGAGTGGAACTCCAAGACGACCGAGGACTACATCGGGATGTGCAAGGACAGGATTCTCTCGTCGGAGGAGATGCAGCACGACCTTGCCTACATGGCCGGACAGTGGCGCGATGCCGTCGTGAAGGAAGTCGGACGCGAGCGTTACGATAAACTGTCGCAGGAATTAGGCTGCGACCTCGCCTATGCCTTCGTGGACTATCGTGTAGAGCAACTGATGATAGACCAACTGGTCAAGGAGCGTATGCCCAAATCCTCGGCGGACTACATCATCCGTAAGGCAGCGGAATCGAGCCTGCTGGGATTGCCGCAGGCTTTGGGGCGCTCGCCGCTGGCCGAAGAGATAGAAAAACGCGGAGAGGCTGCCTACCGGCCGAGCAAGTTGGAGAAAGGTGCGGGCTGGGTGTTGGGGGCTTCGGCCGATACGGTCATGCTGGGCGGTACGGGTTCGTGGACGGCCGTTGCACGGTTCATCGGTGCGGACACGGCAATCTCAGCCGTTGCCGACCATTTCGGGAAGGAGGAAACGCAGCCGCCCTCTACAGAGGAGTGTATCAGCAAGGGCGTGTTCGGCAGCGACAGCAACGTGTTCGACGGCTTCCGCAAAGAGGCGGCAAGCATACCGGGCAAAGAAAACACGGCTCTTGTCGCAGCCAACGGAGAGTTGCAGAAGAAGATACCGATTGTAACATTCGATTTTATGGACTGGTGGAAAACAGACAATAGAAATATGCCGTGGCGGGAAGAAACCGCCGAGGAGAAACGGAAACGGGTGAAACGGTATAAAGACGTGCCGATGGTTATCGCTCCCGGACAGGAGGAAGCCTACCTGCAAGATATGGAAAGACGGAAAGCCGAAACAGAGGAACAGACCGGTCAGGAATCCGAACAGAGGGAAAAAGAAGTACAGGTTTTTACAGTCTCCACCGAAAAGACAGTACGGGAAGATCCGTCCGGGCAAGAAGCGCAGACCATACAGACCAACGAGAACGGTTGGGATGGACTGACCCGCTTCCTCGGACTGGAAGGTTTCGGCGAAGTCATGAGTAATCCAGGCAGTGTGTTGGCCATGCTGCCCGACATGCTACTGGGCATATTCACAGGCAAGACGCAATCTTTGGGACTGAAAGACAACCTGCTGCCGATTGCGAGTATCGTGGCGGGCATATTCGTCAAGAATCCGATGTTGAAGATGTTGCTTATCGGCTTGGGTGGCGCGAACCTGCTGAACAAGGCAGGGCACGAAGCATTGGGCAAAGAAAGGACAGAGAGAAGCAGATATGCGGCCACAGCCGACAGAGAGGTTCAATACAGAAGCTATCCCGATGAGCCGCTGAATCCGCGTATCGTAAACCCTGCACTACAAGGCTGCACGCTGGTCGCCACGATAGACCGTGTACCCTGCACGGTGCAGCTCACACCCGCTATGGCCGACGCTTACCGTGCAGGAGCCTTGCCGCTGAACACGCTGGCCAATGCCGTGCTCGCCCAAAGTGACAAGCTCCGCCAGATGGCTTCGCAGAACTACGACAACGGACAACAGGAGACCATCGTGAGGACACGGGGCATTCAGTAATCCTGTAACCGATAAAAATATGGGAATATGAAAGAAAAATCGCAAATGGAAAAGAATGCCGAGGAGCGTCAGATAGAGCTGCTCTCCACGGCTTTGAACGAAGCGTCGAATGCCGGAGGACACTGGCTCAACGCTACGGGCAAGGGTTTTCCGAAATTCTACCCGCGCGGTGTCGCTGTCAGCCCGTTCAACGGCCTGTTTATGGCCTTGCATTCGGACCGGAACGGGTGTAAGACCAACCTGTTCACACTTTATAGCGATGCCAAAGCACGCGGCACGTCGGTCCGTGAGCATGAACAAGGTGTTCCGTTCCTGTTCTACAACTGGAATAAGTACGTCCACCGCAACAATCCGGAGGACAACATCAGCCGGGAAGCCTATCTGAAACTGGACGAGGAGATACGAAAACAGTACAAGGGCATACATAACCGGGAGATCTATACACTTTTCAACATCGACCAGACGACACTACCCTACGTGGATAAGGAAGAATACGATGCGGTATTGCTGAAAGACGGCAGTGCCGTGGAACGGGGATATTCCGAAGCCGATGAACGGCGGCTGCATATCCGTTTCAACGACTTCCTGCTGAAAATGCGGGACAATCTCGTGCCCGTGCGTTCGGACGGCAGCGGAATGCCCCATTATGAGACGGACCGCGATGCGGTCTATATGCCGCGCCAACGGAACTTCGAGCATTATAACGACTACGTTCAGGAAGCCTTGCGGCAAATCGTGAGCGCCACGGGACACCAACAACGGCTGGCCCGTGAAGGCATGGTGATGAAAAACGGCATGGGTCCTTCGGAAGATGCCCTCAAACAGGAACGGCTGATCGTGGAGGTGGCTTCGGGCATCAAAATGCTGGAACTGGGACTGCCTGCCCGTCTGTCCGACAAAAGCCTTGAACTGGTGGACTACTGGAACCGGGAACTCAAAGAGAACCCCAACCTGATGGATGCCCTCGAAAGCGACGTGAACAACGCCCTCGAAGTAATCCACAAGGCGGAACGAGGCGAGAAAATCGAATATGCCACGATGCGTAACCGCCGACAGACTTCGGATATGCAGGAGCAGCTACCCAAGCATTTCTATGTGGCCGATGAGATCCGGAAACACCCGAACAAGGAGGACAAGACCATTGTCATCGTCATCGACCCGTCCTCAAAATCGGCGGACGTGATACTCCCTGCCGGTGCGTCGCCGGAGGTGGACAATGAAGTGCCGGGCATGAACAAAGCCCGTATCGGCAGGGCTTTGCGAAGGGAAGGTATTGAAAACGTGCGTTTCTTCAATCCCGACGGCGCATGGGGGTACAGGCCCGATGATGCCTATTTCGCCAAGAAACAGGTATCACTGGCCCGACTAAAGAACTGGGCACTGGAAATGCTTTCCACACTGGACGTGACGCCTGCGGTCAAACGGGCGGACGAAATCGGTTTCGACCAGGTACAGATGATCCAGGATGACAAGAACCGTTGGGCACTGTATCTGAAACCAGAACATCAGAGCGGGTACAGTATCTATCCCGATAAGGACGACCTGAACCGTTTCTTCTCCACGCTCAAACAGTCGATGGACAATATCGAAAATGTACGCATGGAACTGGCGCACAAGTATTATGCACTGGCGGAAACCCAGCCCGACCTGAAAGTGGACCTGTTCAGCAGCGGGGCGCAGGACATCGACCTGAACCGGATTCAGCGTGTGTCCGTGTTCAAGACCAAACAAGAGGGTATTCTGTGCGTGGCGACCATCGACGGAAAGAAACTGCAGCCCCGGAGCGTGACGCGGCAACAGTGGCAGCGTATGTGGCTGGCGGAGGACCGTGCCGGATATAAACACCATCTGGCGGCCACGCTTTTTGCCGATGTGCTGCGTAAAGGACAGACGCAGGAAGAGACTGCCGGAAAGAAACAAGGAGAAAAGGATACCCTACAGCAGGATAAAGACAAGCATCCCAAACAAGCCAATGAGGAATCCCCAAAAACTGCTTCATCCTTGAAAGAGTTGTCCATAAAAGATATACCGGAACAACTGTATGACAAATACAAGAAAATCAAAGAGGAACAACCGGAAGCGGTCGTCCTTTTCAAACATGAGAACAAGTATTACGCGTCCATGTATGATGCGGAAACCATAGCGAACGAGCTGAACATGCCTCCGGACAAAGAACGCATTCCGTATGATGCGGACAAAATCATATCGGTATTTGAACACAGCAATGAGGAAACAAGGCAGCAAATCCATGCGCTGCGGGCATACGTGATGGATTGTGACGGTATGTCCAAGGCGCAGCAAAACGAGCCTGCAGAGGCAACCGACGAACAGAACATGAACGAACAACGTCCAACCATGAGGAGGTAAAGATATGGCAAACAAGAATCAAGAATATACGGAACAATACGCAGATTATGCGATGGCACAGATGCGGAGGTACGGCATTCCGGCCTCCGTGACGCTGGCGCAGGGCATACTGGAAAGTTCCAACGGGCAGAGCCGTCTGGCCGTGAATGAGAACAACCATTTCGGCATCAAGGCCACGCCCGAATGGATTGCCGAAGGTGGCCGGTACGGCCTGTATTCCGATGACAAGCCGAACGAGAAGTTTTGCAGCTACGACAGCGTGGGCGATTCGTATGAGCACCACTCACGCTTTCTGAAAGAGAACAGCCGCTATGCCCGCTGTTTCTCGCTCTCGCCCGACGACTACAAGGGCTGGACACAGGGCCTCGAAAAGGCGGGCTATGCCACGGGAGGGCATTATGCCGACAGCCTACAACGTATCATCGAACAGAACGGGCTGCAAAAGTACGACCGGCAGGTCATGCAGGAAATGGAGACGCAGGGAAAGCGGTTCGGCGTGGAAGAGAACCCGCTCCGTGAGGTCGGAAATACAGTGGACTATTCGTTTCCGGTGGAGCGGAAAGAGTTTCTTTTCGTCACCTCGCCATTCGGTTTGCGGCAAGATCCGGCAGACGGCAAGGAGCGTATGCACACGGGTATCGACATCCGGTGCGACGGCGATACGGTCCTGGCCACGGAGAAAGACGGCAAGGTCGTCGCTGTCAAAGACAAAGGCCATGCACCCGGTAACAAATCGCTGACCGTGGAATACACCCGTCCGGACGGCAGCAAGGTACAGTGTACCTACATGCACCTCGGCGAAGTTTCCGTAAAGGCAGGCGATACGGTACAGGCAGGCCAGAAGCTCGGCCGTTCCGGTAACACGGGGACACGGACGACCGGGGAGCACCTGCACTTCGGTGTCCGGCAGATTTATGCGGATGGCACGCAGCGGGACGTCGATCCGGCAGCGTATCTGGCTGAAATCGCACAAAAGGGACACATCAAACAGCAGGTACTGCATAACGGCAACGACTTGCTCGCCCGATATAAGGGAACAGAAGAGAATGCCACCGGCAAAAGCCTTTCGCCCGATACGTGGATGAAAAAACTGCTCTCCTCGGAGGATAGCGGCGTGGGATTGTCGGGGTGCAGTGATCCTGTCGTGGAAATGGCCATGACCGCCTTTACCTCCCTGATGTTGCTGGCGACGCAAATCGACAGCAAGAACAAGGAGGTACAAAAGGCGGCCATTTCCGAGGCGATGGACAGCCGGCGTATCGACCTCAAAGCGTTGCTGCCGGGCATGAAAACCTGTGACCTCACAGTCGGGGAAAACGGGCGGGCTGTCCTGCAGGCGGACAACGGCAGCGTTCAGGTATCACGGGAACTGACCTCTGCCGAGTTAAGCCGCCTGTCGGTGACGCTGAACGACAGTTCTCTTTCGGAGGAAGCCAAACGGCTGCGTGTGACCGGCGTGCTGAACACGGTCATCCTCTCGGAGGCGGCGTCGCAGAACTTTGAACGGGGCATGTCCGAACAACGGGCACAATCGGAAAACCTGAAAAGATAATCCCAAAAGTCATGATAAAACGCGTGATGATACGACTTTGCGGATATTTGTCCGGGGTGTCCGCCTGCGCCTTGCATATCCTGTTTTGTTCCCGGCTATTCGGTTGGGTAGCAACACTCGTTATCGTGGGCGTCCAACTGGGTATCGCCGGCTGGATTGTCTACATGAGAATACGTGCTCCCGATTAGGAAACGCTTTCAACCTGTTCAACTTCAAGACACCCCGCTTTGTCCGGTGGACTATGTATCACTAAAAGACAAAATAAAATGATTAAATGCAATATTACGGCGTGCGGCACCATCGGCCGCGACGCTTCGATGCGCACGACCAAAGAAGAGAAAACATTCCTGACCTTTCCGCTCCGCGTCGTGCTCCAAGGCAAGGACGGCCGGAACGAAACGGTCGAGATCAGTGTCAGCAAGGAGGGCGGTCAGAAGAAGGTATCCGGCTATCGCAACGGATTGCGTGTCGAGGTTGCGGGGACGCTGTTCCTGAAACGCCGGGGCGAAAAGCTCTATTTCAACCTCTTTGCCGACCGTATCGGCCCGGCGGCAGACATCGCGGATTCCATCAAGGGCGAACTTTCGTTCCGGGGCAAGGTGGGCAAGAACATCGAGGAACGGAAGGACAAAAAGGATAAGTCCTATACGATGTTCTCTGCATTCAGCACCGAAAAGGTCGATGAGAATTTCGAGTACCAGTGGGTGCGTTTCTTCTGCTTCGACAGGCAACGTGAAGAGTGGCTGCAACCGGGCGTCAAGGTAGAAGCCAAGGGCGAGATGACAGTCTCGGTACATAACGGGAAGCCGGACATCTCCTGCCGGGTGGAAGAACTGGCGCAATATATTCCCGAATCGGATAACTTCAATCAGTAGCAGTCATGGCCGGTTATAGAAAGCGAAATACGGAGGGGCCGAGCAGCGAGGACAAGGCGCTGGACCTCTTTGCCGAGATGATGATCGAGAAAATCGAAAGCATCCACAAGGACTGGCATAAGCCGTGGTTTACCGAGGGGGCACTGCAATGGCCGCGTAACCTTTCCGGGCGGGAGTACAACGGTATGAACGCCCTTATGTTACTGTTGCATTGTGAGAATGAGGGGTACAAGATTCCGCGCTTCTGCACCTTTGACTGCGTGCAGCGGCTCAACAAGCCCGGCAAGGACGGGCAGGAATTACCCCGTGTATCTATATTGCGCGGCGAGAAATCGTTTCCCGTCATGCTGACCACATTCACCTGCATACATAAGGAAACAAAGGAGAAAATCAAGTACGACGACTACAAGAAACTCTCCGACGAAGAGAAGGCGCAATACAATGTCTATCCGAAAATGCAGGTGTTCCGGGTGTTCAATGTCGCCCAGACCAACCTGCAGGAGGCTCGACCGGAGTTATGGGAGCAGTTGGAAAGAGAGAACGGGAAAAGGGTCGAAAACGGCGAACATTTCAGTTTTGGGCCTGTCGATGCGATGATAAAGGACAACCTTTGGATTTGTCCCATCAAACCGACGCACCAAAACGAAGCATACTACTCAATCACAAAGAACGAGATTGTCGTACCCGAAAAGGAGCAGTTCAGAGACGGGGAATCTTTCTACGGAACGCTGTTCCATGAGATGGTCCATTCCACGGGTGCCGAAGGTGTGCTTGACCGACTCCAACCTACCTCTTTCGGTTCGAAAGAGTATGCCCGCGAGGAACTGGTGGCCGAACTGGGCAGCGCGTTGGTCGCACAACGCTACGGCATGACCAAGCATATAAAGGAAGACAGTTGCGCATACCTCAAAGGGTGGCTCGATGAGTTGAAAGAATCCCCACAGTTTATCAAGACAACGCTTCTGGACGTGAAAAGAGCTTCGTCAATCGTTACTCAAAAGGTGGATAAGATTGCGCAGGAGTTGGAACAAAATGTTACCGAAGAGCAAGAGGACAAACGCTCTGCCAAGGAACGTATTTTTTATGCTTCGGTGGCCTATCTCCAAACCGCTGACGACACGAAGCAACTGGACGAATTGAAGGACAAAGGCGACTACAAGGGTCTGCTTGCGCTCGCCAAGGAGTATTACGACGGCAACGGCATGGACGAGCAGTATACATACGCTTCTCCCCTCCAGAACCGGGGCGATGACCTGCTGATTGAAGATAAGGACTTTGCCGTGGTGTACAACGGAAGTGTCGGAGGCACATACGACATCATGCTGAAATACACGGAACAGGAGGTGCGGGACCATATCACACGTTACGGCACAGACCGTGCCAGCGATGATGTGAAAGAGGTGGCCAAAGATATGGCGGCGGAACAGTTTGCTGAACTGACACATCAGAGAATGCCGGTATTCGAAATGCCAAACGGAGATATTCTGTATGCAAGGTACAATAGGGACAAGGATACGCTGGACGTGGGTACGGCCACCAATGCAGGGATGGCCGTACAACATCATTACCCTTATGACCACAACATGACGCTGGAGGCCAACCTGCAAGCCGTGAACGAGAAGCTGAACGAGCTTGAAGAATACAGGGAGGAGCTACAAGAGGCGGAATATGGCGGCGGTCTGCGTCGGTAACGGCAGCGTAATATGAAGAATGTGGAGCGATTTCATACTGAAGGCGCTCCACATCCTTATAGTCCCTACCGGTTTTCATTCCGCTACAGACTATATGTTATCATTACGACAGCAGTTTGTCAATCATTGACTGTAACTGCAGCATATCGCAATATTGATTGTTTCCGCCGGTATAATCCTTTGCGTGCCGGGCAGTCCGTATCATGAACGAACCGAGTTCTATCTTTATCCCATCATCCATCCGCACATCCGCAGAATGGTTTATGTATACAAACTTACCATTACGTTCAATAAAGCAACTTGTATAATAATGCCCCTTATTCTCGGATACGACCGCCGCATCCACGGCTTCTGCATATTTGGATATTTCACGTAGCAATGCCGTTTGGAAATTACTGTATTCCTTTGAAACATAAGTTTCTGCGTCTGCAAGGACAGAAGATTGCCATTGGGTATAAAAAGTCTGTGTCATATTCTTTCAATTCTAATTCTGTAAATAAATTAGGCACATAGCAATAAAAGTATTGAATTTATAGTATTCAATTAACATTTAAGCAATTACCATGATGTTTTCAGAGACCAAAGTTACGGAGATTTATTGTATGGCAGATGATTTTTGCAAAGAAATTGCTCAATTTCAGGAAAAATATATGGTTGAAGATAAAGATATTGAATATTCCATGCCCCACTTCCTTTAATATAACTTTATTTCCAACTCCCTTTCTACCATAACAGCATACTGTTTTTGAAAGAAGCCCGCCATTGATGTATGTTTTTCAAAGACGGGCAACTGGCTATATTTTGAATTATACTCACGTTAAATAGCTTTCCCAATTCTCTTTGTCGATAGTTAATTTGTTCATTTCCCAATCGTATTCCACTTCCGGTATATCGGAATAAGGGAAGTGCACGGTATAGCCTATCTGTCCGTAGGAGCAATGCAGCGGTACAACGCAAATTTCCTGACCGCAATAAGACTGTGGCGTACAGTATTTCTTCCAATCAAAACGGCCTGCAACTATATTGCAGCAGAGCAGTTTTAGAGCCATTATGCCTTTCCAACTCTGAAAATCTTTCTTGTAACTTGCTCTTTTCATAATGAATACCATTTAATGAGCCATGTTGTAGTAAATTTCGGGTTCGCTCGATACGTTGTAAATCTGACTCCCGCAACGTACCAATAGGGCGTTTTTTCCGTAGTAAAGCTGCTTCATGCCGGTTATGTTCCCCGTGCGGTGAAAGTTTGGGAAACGGCTTATTCCTGCCTTTTCGGCGTCTCGTGTGTAGAGGGTTTTCGTTCTCATTGCATGGTTGTTTTTAATGTTTCATAAAGTTTTTCTATCATGGCTTCCGCCTGCTCCATATCGCTCACGATGTCTTTGATTCGGTAAGGTGCGCCGTTCTTGCCATGCCCGTCCGTACCAATCCACAGGTAGGCTTCATAGTCGGGGTCGAAGTCTTCGTAATATGTTTCAACTTCCTGTAACAAGCTGTCGGTGTCATTGCCTTTCATCTCAACCGAGAAACTGAAATCCTGCCCGTGAGGTGTGTATTGCTGAAAATCGAACACCACGATGTCCGGTTTGTCAGTATCGGTTTTAACTTGCCAGCCTAATTGTTCAGCTATGGCGATAATCTGTTCTATTGCTGTCATTGTTCTGTTTTTTTATTTCCCTTTTCTTGAAGCCTTCCGACTTCGCCCAAAGGGTTGATTTTTACGTGCAATTCCCAACGGCGAAAGCAAGAACAGCAGGCAAGGAACGGAGGTTAAAATTTTATGAAATGCCGCAATCTGCGATTGCGGAAAGTTTGCGTCAAATTTTATCCGGAGTAGCGAAGCGGTACTTGACACGCTGTTCGTTCGCCGTACCTTTGCTGCGTAAAAACAGGCCGTGGCGATAGTGGAGATTCCATGAAATGATACGCCCAAGCATACAAAGGGAATGGAGGCAAAGATCTCCGGCCGTTACAACAGGAAACGACGGCCGTATGTGTCTGCGGTATAAAGGGCAAAAAAAACGTCGAACGATTGTCCATCGGACAAAATGTAAGGGAATGGAAAAAGAATTGTCTGTATAACAGAATGTTCGACATGGCCTTTATCGGGAATATGAACAACCACCTGTCCCGATTGGCAGGTGGTTGCCCGATATAACTTCCGCAGCCGGTATCAGGCGGCCATGCGCTTTCGGATAAGGGCGATGTTCTTATGCACGAGGTTCATAATCCGCTTGTGATATTTCGTATTTTTATTACACAGTCCTCTCGACTGCAGCACCTTGAATGTTTCGAGGCTCAACTCAACGGTCTCGACCCTCTTGTTTTCTATCCGTGCGGAGAATACCAGCGTATCCGGTTTGAGGTAATATTCGCACTGTCCTACGCAGTGATGTAACGCATTGCCCTCGTCGTAATAGGCTTCCACGCTGTCCAGTACACGGACAACTATCGTCCCGTCCGTGAACTCCAGACCGAAAAACTTGCCTTTCAACTCCCTGAAACGTGCTTCGTTTTCCCTCGCCCGTTTCATCTGCTCCATGCGTTTTTCCCGCTCTTGGAGAATACGCACCTTGTTCTGGTACTTGTCGTGTTCGACTTTCAAATCGGCAGGGCAGACATAGTGGGCGTTGTGCAAGTCTTTGTCGCACCTGTCGAGCATACGGAGATAATCTGCCCATATTCCCATGTCCTTTATCCGATACTTCTGGCGTAACACGATTTTGTAGGACGGCCAACAGAAATCCAAATCCTGCGGGTGGTCTATAAAATACTTGAGGTCGCGTTTGCGTCCGCTTTTGAGTATCGTTTCCACACGGTTGTCTGACAGCAGGGCTTTCATCAGCTTTTGCGGGGCGATGTCTGAAAACGAACCTTTCAGACCGTTACGCCGTAACTTCGGAATAACCGTGTATTTCGGATAGACATAGCAGTCGGCAATGTGGCGATACACATAGTTATCGTTCCGCAGTTCCAACCCCGACCCGTACAGAAAACAATCCAAGTAACGTCCCATTGCCCGTTGTAAGGCCGTCAGAGCGGTTTTCCCGTTCTCGTCCAACCAATACCTCGCCACTTCGCACACGTCCGTCCGAGCTTTCCGGCTCTTGTGATAATAAACGGTCATTCTGAAAATCCGCTGCACCTGAAATCCGTCCTGCGTGGTGATGACAGAAAAATAGCTTTTCTCATCTGTCTTGCGGCAAAGCGTGTCTTTGAGCGTCAGTTTGGCGTGGCAGTTCGGGCAATGGCAACGCTTCGCCTTTGTCTCGTTCCACCTATGACCGCAATCGAGGCAGGTCGTTTGTCCGCTCGGTGTACGAAAAGCGTAATGTCCGACGGTATGCCGGAACGCCCATTCTGCCTGTTTCTCCGTGATAGGCAGCAACCGCCCGTTGGCGGCTACTACCTGATGCTGAAATTTTGTCCGTGCTTTCATGGTCAGAAATCGAAGAGTGAGAGTTCCGTTTGGGTATTCTGTACAGCTTTGGCGGTCGGCTTCGGCCTGCTGTGGCGTTGCTGTATCTTGCGCATTTCTTCCTCCTGATAGGCTTTCAGCGCGTCTTTTCGGGCTTGCGCCTTTTCTTCTTCGGTCAGCTCCACCTTGTGATTGACCACGACGCCACAACTGATAGGTTTGCCCACGTCGATGTTGTCCTCATCATAGTAATGAATGGCGAGCGACCACACCTCGTCGTCGGTCATTCCGCAACAGCCGCTTGCCTTGACTTGATTGAGAATGAATGTGATACAATCGTCCAAGTTTTTGTTTTCTTTGGCATAGGAGACGGCGAAAAGTTCGTCCGTCCGTGCCTTGCCATCCAAGTATTCCTTGATAGTCCGTTTGAAATGTTCCGTACCTTTCATCGTTCAGCGTTTTGAGGTTAAAAATGATAGTCGATGACACCGCCGATGTAGAGCAGCGTACCGGGTTTAAATTCACATGCCTGCCGCAGGAACTCGTAGGATTGCTCGGCGTTGGATTGCAGCCCCTCCTCGTCCATGTAGAACCAGTAAGCGGTATCGAGCGGGTTTTTCAGGAACTTTTCGAGTTGATAGACCGGGCCAATCCAGTCCTGCACGCTTTCGGGGGTAAGGGCTTCCGCCCTGCTTCGAATGTCTGCGATGAAATCTTCTCTCCATCGTTCCGCACCGCCTTTGTAGCGTATGGTATCGTCGGAAACAAGCTCGAACATGCCTTTGGGCAGAATGTTGTTTACCAAGTTGTCGATATGGAACTGGCGTTCCTCATCGTCAATCTCCGCACAATAGTCGAAGAAACTATCGTCGCCCTGCGTGAGGGTGTCCTCGTTCAGGTAGTTGTCCTTGCTCACCCGTGTTTCGGTAATTTGAAAAATCTTGCTGTGCATAACTTTAAATTTTTAATTTGTTGAACTTGCTTTTTTCTTCTCCCTGCTTTCGGAGCCTTTCGGCTTCCTTGGCGGGAGAGATTTTACATGCAAGCCAGACAGCGGGGAAAGGACGGAAAGGCAAGCAAACGGCCGGGGAATTTCACGGAATACCCAATCCGTCGAGGTACGAGGCGGGGGCTGAAAGGCCATCTTCGATTTGCGGAAGGCTGCCGGGCAAATCCGCGAGCCGTTAGCATAGTGGTGCTTGACGCCGGACGACCGCTGTACCTTTGCATGAGAAAATCCAACCGGCGAGGATGTGACGACAGGATGATGAGAGATATGTAATATGGTTAGAATAACCACTTAAAAAGTGGCAGATTGTTTGTGAATTGACATAAACCTGTTACGGTTAAATTCAACGTAGCATTTTGTTGTATGGCAATAAAGTAGTATTTTTGCATAAAATTAATGACTATGGCTATAACGATTAAGAATATTCCGGTTTTGGAAGGTGCTACGGCAGAAGATTTCGTGCGTAGTGCCGACAAGAATGCTGTAAAGGTAACTCCACGGTTGTCCGTGGCGGCCAAGAAACGGCTACAAAAGGTATTGGAAAAATCCCGTTCATTCCGATTCAACTGACAATGGACGGGATTTCCTTATACGATGATTGCGTCATGCTTGCCTATAACAAGGAAGTGCGGGAAAAGTGTCTCCCTTTCACTTGCGGCGAGGATGATCTTGATGATTTTTTCCTTCATGATGCCGATTTATATGCGGATGAACTTTTAGGGAAAACTTACTGTTGGGTGACGACTGAATTTCCGCACCGTATTGTAGCGTTGTTTACCTTGGCTAATGACAGCATCAAGACCAAATTAATCTCTTCCAATGACAAAAATCGTTTGCAACGTAACATCGTAAACCCTAAACGTGGGCGTAGCTATCCGGCTGTATTGATAGGAAGACTGGGGGTAAATCGAGAATATCAGGGCACACCGAGCCATGTCGGGCAGCAACTGATGGTCTTTATAAAAGACTGGTTCCGCCACGAGGACAATAAAACGGGATGCCGCTTTCTCGTAGTGGATGCGTACAACGAGGACAAAGTGCTTAAGTATTACGACAAAAACGGCTTTGTACCCCTGTACAAGACCGAAGAGATAGAAAAGCAGTATTATGACATTCCACAAGACGCACCCTTGAAAACGCGTTTGCTGTATTTTGACTTGAAAAAGGACTGATATAACTTGACATTCGATAGAAACGGTCTCGGACGATTATTCCGGGACCGTTTTTTTATGTGCATATCTCTGCCGGGGATTAATATTTGCCATGCGTATGCCTGTAAAAATAGTCTTGCAGGGATTGGTAACGGTTTTGAATATTCGCGTTTTCATTGAAACCGTTCAGGCAATGGAGCAAAGCTTTTTCGAGCGTGGTGTACCGACGGCTGAAAGTCTGTATATTATCCAAGCAACAGGCTTCCAGAGCGTATTCGAACGGTGCAAGGTTTTCAGGCTCTCTCCGAATCCGCACATGCCACAGGAAGAACAACTGAATCGTGAAACTGTCGGATTCACCCG
Organism: Bacteroides sp. 2201st1_D9_2201SCRN_220225; assembly: GCF_040928965.1. Lineage (NCBI taxonomy): Bacteria > Pseudomonadati > Bacteroidota > Bacteroidia > Bacteroidales > Bacteroidaceae > Bacteroides > Bacteroides sp. 2201st1_D9_2201SCRN_220225. Next base: position 26,842 of record NZ_JBCODG010000006.1, read on the forward strand.
CTTTCATCAAATGTCCTTCATCGAGCAACCGCCGGACAAGCTCCGGGGTAAGCTGACAATTATTTTTCCGGTAATACTTGCGTTTTGCCGTATTATAGGCTGCGAACTGTTCGATGTCCTGTGCCGTCAGCCCCGGATAGAATGCACGTACTTCTTTGCCTGTAACAGCGATTTTCTCTCCTCCGAACTCGTATTCATACGTCTTTTCATCGGATATTTCTTCTTCCGTAAAGGTTTTGAATGCGTAACATTCCGTTACGATGAACGGTTCTTTTCCAAACTCTGCCAGAGATTCGAGGGCATGGATACTGCCACAGGAGAAGAACATGTTGTTTCCGATACTTTCATCGCTTCCCAGCAGCCGGATTTTTACGTCTTCGGAATCGTTGGTGTACTTCCATACTATCCGACAGCTTGCATAATGAGGCTTCCTGCCGTTCACCTCGACAAATCCGGCAAATCCGCTCTTGATGGCGGCCTTTGTTTTCTCTACATCCGTCAGGACGCTTCGTACCTTACAGGTTTCGCACCAACCGGATTGCAAAGAATCGTCGGCAATTTCCGTTATCACTTGGGTGTTGGGGTTTACCGTGGCTTCGCATACTACCTGCGTACCGCCACATCGTGTACATATTATACTCATATCTTGTCAAGATTAAAAATTAATATATCTTTCTATCCGCTATTTTGAACTTGTCGATAAGGTTCTGCAAACGGCTGTAAATCCTTTTCAACCAAACCGTTTTTCCAGATTCAGCTTAAAGCGTAACATGAGGCGACACTTCCCATCGCATTTACGAACCGACCCCATATAGGCGCATTGACCGCTTGTTTCATCAAACAAAAAACATGACTGCTGAAATGTCTCAAAAATTTTTGTTTTAACCTGTCCGTCCAGAACTTTCCCTTCCGTAATTTGATTAATATCTGCGTGCATAATACATAAAAGTTTAATTAAACATCCGAATTATTTATTTCCCTCCCCTCGGAGGCCTTTCAGCTTTCCTTGCCGGGAGAGATTTTACATGCAAGCCAGCACAGTGGGAAAATGAGGAAAAGGCAAGGAAACCGCCGGGGATTGAACGGAATACCCAACCCGACAGCGCAGCACGGCGGGGACCGAAAGGTCATCTTCGATTTGGGAAGGCTGCCGGGCAAATCCGCGAGCCGGTTAGCGGAGCGGTACTTGACGACCGAATGACGCTGTACCTTCGCATGGGAAAATCACACCGACAAGGGAGTGCGGCAGGGAACGATAAGAATGAGAATAAATAAAAAGGAAAGGCGAACGGGATATAAGAGGGATAGAATATGGACTTGAAAAGGAAATTTTTCGGTATAATTATAATAAGGTGTTTCCGGACACGAGGCCGGGTAGCGGTCTTGTCTCTGCCATAACCGAAAGGTCCAGCGAACAATGAATAACGCAACATCGTTCAGCAGTCAGAAACAGTAACTATGCCGTCGTACTGATTTACGACAATGCCGATAAGATAAGGAAAAGCCGAAAAGAGGGGGTTGCCTTCTTTCCGGCTTTTCGTGAAAGTCCTATTATCCGGGCTTTCCGTTATTCTATACGGTCCAGCCTGCGGATTTCTCCTGAATCGTCCACAGACGGGCATAAAGCCCCTCGTGCCGCATCAGCTCGTCGTGCGTGCCCTGCTCCTTTACCCGTCCGTCTTCCAGAACGACGATCCGGTCCGCATTCATAATCGTCTTGAGCTTGTGGGCGATGACGATGACGGTGCGTCCCTCGATAAGCGTGTCGATGGCTTTCTGCACCTCCACCTCGTTTTCCGGGTCGAGCGATGCGGTCGCTTCGTCCAGCAGGATGATCGGCGCATCCTTCAGGATGGCGCGGGCGATGGATATGCGCTGCTTCTCGCCGCCGGAGAGCGTGCAGCCGCCTTCGCCCACCATCGTGTCGTATCCCTGCGGCAGGCGCATGATGAAATCGTGGCAGCAGGCTTTCTCGGCTGCTGCGATGACCTCCTCGTCCGTCGCACCGGGCTTTCCGAAGCGGATATTGTCGCGTATCGTGTCCTGAAACAGATAGACGTCCTGGAACACCATCGAGATGCGGCTCATCAGACTTTCGGGTTCTATATCTTTCATCGGGACGCTATCGAAAAGGACACGCCCCTGCTGCGGGTCGTAGAATCGGGCGCAAAGTTTCATCACCGTACTTTTCCCGCTGCCCGAAGGACCGACGAGAGCCGTCAGCGTGTTCTTCGAAAACGCAATGGAAACGTCCTGCAGCACCGTCTTGTCCTGATAGGCGAACGACACATGCTCGAAACGGATGTCGCCGGTGACCGGAGCCTGCCGTTCGCCTTCCATCTCCGGCTCGTTCATCAGCGTGAGAATGCGCCCTCCGGCAATGGAGAAGTAGCGGAACTCCGCAAAGTTGGTCAGCGCCGAAGTCAGCGGGTCGAACACACGCGAGCCGACCACGAGGAACAATACGAACACGAGCAGCGAGAGTTCGCCTCCCAGCAGCAGGTAGGTTCCGCACAGCACCATCAGGGTCAGTCCGGCCCGCACCAATGTAATGCACAGCAGCACGAAAGGACCCAGCAAAGCCTCCTGACGGATGCAGGCACGGCGCAATTCCGCAAAAGCGTCGCGCAGCCGGACAAAGCGGTCGCCCAGCAGGTTGTAGGCTTTCATCACCCGAATGCCCTGCAAGTATTCCTCCAAGCGGTTCCCGGCATTGATTTTGGCTTGTATCTGCTTGCCGCTCAACCTTTTCTGCACACTCGTGCTCATCCATAGGACAAGTATGGCGACCGGCAGGGCGGCGAACATGGCAACGGCCATCCGCCAGTCGATCCATACCAGCGAGAGGAACGCCAGTACGGGCATGACGACGGCTCCCATCAGTTGGGGCAAATGGTGGGAAATGCCCGTCTCGGCCATCGTGAAATCGGTAACGAGCATGGATGAAAGATCGCCGGGGTCGCGCCGGGAAAGAAATCCGAGAGAGAGTTTCCGCAGATGTTCCGCCAGTGCGATACGCCCCGACGCACTCATCTCGTAGGCTCCTCTGAAATTGGCCCGGTAGGAGGTCCGTTCAGCCAGAGCCATCACCAGCATATAGACGGCCAATATGCCGAAAATACACCACAGCCTTGCCGTGTCGAGCGGTCGTCCGCTGCCGTCGAATGCGGCGAAGATGATGCGCACCGCCTCGATGGAGAGACAGAAAGGTATGATATTGACCAGATTGACGAGCATGGTATAGCCCACGGGCTTATAAAGACGCTCCGTATGGCCTATCGTAATGTTTTTAATCGCATTCATATTCCACTCCTTTCATTTATGTGCGATGATATGCAGTTCTTCTTTTTTCTGAATCATCCGAATGTCGGAAAATCCGGCTTTGGACAGCAACCGTTTCAGGTCTTCGGCTCCATACACCGTCATTCCCTTTATCCTGTCCGTCCACGCCTTTCCGAGTTCGGGGTCGCTCGCTTCCAGACTGATGAGAAAGCATCCCCCTTTCCGGAGCACGCGGAAGACTTCGGCCAGCGCCTTGCTGACGGGAGACCAGAAATAGACGGTCTCGAAGGCCGTAACGGCATCGAAGGCCCCGTCCCCGTAAGGCAGGGAGCAGACATCGCCCTGCCGTATGAAACAGCGTCGATCCAGTTCTCCTGCATTGTGCCTGCGGGCGAAGGCGACGCTCTCCTCCGACAGGTCCATGCCGTAAACTTTTCCCTGCGGACACAGCTTCAGCAGACGCTTTACGTTGGCGCCGCCCCCGCATCCGATGTCCAGCACATTCCATTCCGGCCGCCAGTCCACCTGTTTCATGCCGCGACGGGCCAGCGAAGCGTGGAAACAGTTCATTCCCCGCAAAATCATCCGTCCCCAGAATCCCTGCGGGCAACTCGTATTCTGTAAAATATCGTTCAAGAAACTATTCTTTTTCATATCTCCGTATTCAATTTTTGTTCAACTTCCAATGATAAGCGCTCGTATAGGCATCCCACATGTTCTTGTAGAGACCCTCGGCGACGGATAAGTCGTCGTGCCGGCCCTGCTGTACGATCCGGCCCTGCTGCAAGACCACGATGTTGTCCGCCGAGACGATGGACGACAGCCGGTGGGCGATAATAATCACGGTCTTGCCCTTTATCAGGGATTGAAGGGCCTGCTGCATCTTGTATTCGTTCTCCGGGTCGGCGAAGGCCGTGGCTTCGTCCAGCACCAGTATCGGCGCATTCTTCAGAATGGCGCGGGCCACGCATACCCGCTGCGCCTCGCCGCCTGACAGATACACGCCCTCGTCGCCTATCCTCGTCTCGTAGCCTTGCGGCAGCCGCTCGATGAACTCGTGGCACTGGGCGGCTTTGGCCGCTGCCACTACCGTTTCTTTCGTGGCGGCGGGGGAACCGACGGCGATGTTCTCGTACAGCGTGTCATAGAACAGGAAAGTATCCTGAAAGACGAATGAAACGGTATCCATCAACTGCGGCGTAGCAATGTTCCTGATGTTCACGCCGCCGATGAGCACCTCGCCCTGCTCCACGTCCCAGAAACGGGGAATCAGATTCGCGACGGTGGACTTGCCGCTTCCCGAAGGCCCCACGAGCGCTGTAATCCGGCCTTGCGGCGCCGTAAAGCAGACATCGCGCAGCGCCTCGGTACGTGTGCCCTGTTCCGTATTTTCGTAGGAGAACGACACGTGGCGGAACTCCACCTCATACGACTGTGGCACTTCGGGGCGTTCCGGTTCGGGAACGGGCTTTTTCTCCAGAATGCGGTCGATCCGCGCCACGCCTTCGTCGATCTCCTTGGTGTTTCCGCCCAGAAACGTCAGTTTGTAGATGGGCGAAGCCACACCCGGCCCCATGATGATGAAAAACAGCCATACGGTGGCCAATGCAAGCGACTGGGGATTTCCTTGTATTAACAGGATACCCACAGGTAGAATGAACGTCACCATCGAGTTAAGCAGGACGGTGAACGCAATCATTCCGTTCTGGTAGGTGTCGCAGCATTTCAGGGCGAACGTCTTATACGCCTGTATCTCGGCATTGAACTGCCGGAACGAGCGGACGCTCTGTCCGAATATCTTCACTACGGGCATTCCCCTGACGTACTGCACGGCGGAGGCGCTCATCTTCTCCTGCGCGTCATAATAGATACTCATGAACTCCCGTGCCTTCTTTCCCATGAAATTGGAGAATTGCAGGGCGAAACTCACCAAAACCACGGCCAGACAGACCACTGTCAGCCATGTATCCAGCGAGAAAAAGATGACGAGCATCACCACGACCGTCGCCACTACGTTCACCAAGTCGGGAATCGTGTGGGCGATGAATCCCTCGATTTTCTCGATGTTCTGCTCCATCGTCTTCTTGATGGCTCCGGTAGAGGTGTTGTTGAGATAACCCAGCGACAGCTTGCCGATGTGTTCGGACAGCCGGACGCGCAACCCGTACAGAATGCGGAATGCCGCCACGTGCGAGAACATCAGGGCGGCGTACAACAGCACCAGTCCGCCGATAAGCCCGCAGAAGGCGATCCAGCCCCAGCGAATCATGCCGGCTCCGTCCACCGAAGCCGGGCTTGCACCGTGCGTCAGCAGCTCTTTCAACACCTCGTACACCGCCCAATAGGGTACGAGCATACACACGGCGCTGCCTGCCGACAGCAGACCTGCCAGAAAGAGCAGTCCTTTCTTCTGTCCCGCAATCTCGAACAGGCGGGACAGACCTTCTTTCTTCTTTGTCTTATCCATTGTCTTTTCCGATTTTATACCTTGTCATTTCGATACGATTTCATATCCCAACATTGAGCTGAACTTGTAGCACAACCGCGTCATCCGTCCCAATATCTGCCCGAAGAAGAAGCCCCAGCGCGGACGGAAGAATTTCATGTAGTTGGCCTGTTCCAGAAGGCGCAGGCGGGGTTCCCATTGTTCTACCAGACGCCCGTCGCTCAGACCGGAGCGGATTTGCGCCTCGTGTCCGCGGAGCGAATCGGGTTTCACCCCGTGACGGCTCATTATTGTGCCGCAGACATCGAACCACAGTTCGCCGCCCCCGAAACGCTCCGCTACATGATGCAGGAATGCCTTTACCTGCTTTTCGTAGAAATACATCAGCACGCCTTCGACCACGAAAATAAAATGCGCATCGGAATGCCGACGGCGCAGGTCGTCCAGCCAGTCGGTTTCCAGCAGGGAGGCCGCGATATAGGGATTGCCCGGCTGCTCCGGAATCAGCTCGCGGCGTAGCGCAATGACTTCCGGCAGGTCCATGTCGTAGAATACAGCCTTCCCGTCGCCGATACGCTGGAAACGGGTGTCCAGACCGCACCCCACGTTCACTACCACCGCATTAGCGTGTTTCCCGATGAAGCGGCGCACGGCACGGTCGAAAAACCACCCGCGCACCACGCAGCCGACCTCGCTCAGCTTCGCCCCGTCGAAACGGGAATAGTCGTATTCCAGACTGTCCACCAGACCCTCCGCAACCTTGTCGTTCAGAATCGGGTTCTTTCGGCGGCTCTCTTTCGCCCTGTAGTAGAGCGGAATGAGCAATGTCTCGGCGACAATGCTCTCGAATTTATGTTTCTGTTTCATTTGTTATGATATTTATTAATGAACGATATTCAGATTTGTTCACGAATAAAAAAAGAGGAAACCTTCGTGAAGATTTCCTCTTTTCCCGCTGCCCCGTCACGGCAGCTCGTCCGTATGTGTCTTTTCTATCCGTCATACCTTGATAATGGCCCTCCAACCTTGAATTTCAAACAGAATATAGTCGTGCAGAATGGATTCCATTTCCTGCTTGGGCACTGCGTGCATCAACAGTTCCTCGAACAGCGTGAACATCCACACCGTATGCAGGTGAATGATGAAGTCGGACACGGCCGTATTTATATCCGGATACTTTTTCTTCATGGCGGCGAACCATGCCTTGACCAGCCCGGTCGAGCGGTCGGTGTAGCTTTCGCGAAAATGTTCCAGCGAAGAGCCTTGGGCACGGAACAACAGGATCTCCAGCAGACTGCGATGCGTTTCGATGAGTGAAACGTATTCGTCGATACAGGCTTTCAGATATTTTTCGGAACGCATCGTCATCACGTCCTCGCCGCGTATGCCGTGATGCTCCTGCAACATGGCTTCCATAGCGTGCAGGACGGGACGGACCACTTCACAGAACAATTCGTCCTTGTTCCGGAAATAATTGTATATGTTTCCCACACCGACCCCGACGGCTCCGGCAATCTCACGCATGGAGGTCTTGGAATACCCCTGCTGCCCGAATCGCTGTTCGGCGACTGCCAATATGCGGCCGCGTATGTCTTCTTTGAGTACCTGCATAAATAATGAACGACGTTTCCGTTTATATTTTGCAAAAGTACGGGGTTTGAATTTACTGGACAATACCTATTTGTGGTGATTTTACATGATTGAAATAAGGGAAAAGCAGGTATTACCGGAGGTAGCGAAATACCTTGTTTATATCCGAAAGGAAAAGTCATATTGTTCATTGAAAAGGAGAAAGTCTCATAGATTATAATTACTTTTGTACTTAAAACTCAAAGAATCAAATATAAAATGGCAAAGATTACAGTAAAAGATACGAGTGTCACAATTATATCAGTCAACGAGAATGATTATATCAGCCTGACAGACATAGCAAGATACAAAAGCGATGATCCGACTGCGGTTATCGGGAACTGGCTGCGTAACCGGAATACAATAGAATATCTGGGTATTTGGGAGAGTTTATATAACCCTAATTTTAAACCCCTCGAATTCGAGGGGTTTAAAAAGGAAGCCGGGCTGAACGCCTTTACCTTATCACCGACAAAATGGATAAGTACGACAAACGCAATAGGAATACTATCCAAGTCAGGACGCTACGGCGGCACTTACGCTCACAAGGATATAGCATTTAAGTTTGCAAGCTGGATTTCCGTTGAATTTGAACTGTATATTATAAAGGAGTTCCAACGATTAAAGACCGAGGAACAACAGCAACTCGGTTGGTCTGCCAAACGGGAACTGTCGAAAATCAACTACCGCATACATACCGATGCTATAAAACAGAACCTTATCCCGGCAGAGGTAACCGCCAAACAAGCCAGTATTATTTATGCCGATGAAGCCGATATGCTGAATGTGGCGATGTTCGGTATGACCGCCAAGATGTGGCGTGAGCAACACCCCGAACTGAAAGGGAATATCCGGGACTATGCCTCTATTAACGAATTGATTTGCCTTTCAAATATGGAAAACCTCAATGCAGTATTTATAGACCAAGGTATTCCGCAGGGTGAGCGGTTGATTAAACTCAATCAGATAGCCATTCAACAGATGAAAGTATTGGAGAGTGACGGAAGCAAAAAATTGCTGAAATAGTAAAAAGAACAAGGATTGTCCATCGGGGTAATCCTTGCTTTCCATGGCGTATCTATCTTTTAGGTCACAGGTTTTATAATATACTATGGTAATTATATACATCCTAAATATTATTTTCGCCAAGGATATAACAAACCATGACGAATAAAGATGAAATAACAATGAACTCTGATAAAAACGCCTATTTTCTATCGCTTCCGGAGATAACCGAGTTATCTGTTCCTCCCAAAACGATATTACTGGAAGAAGGCAGGATAGCGGACAAGTTGTTCTTGATCCGGAAAGGTTGCCTGCGCCTGTTTTTCAACAACGAAGGGCAAGACATCACTTTCCAGTTCTTTTTCGAGGGGGATTTCGTCGCATCGTTCGACAGCCTGTATAAACGGACACCGAGCCTTTTTTCCTTGGAGAGCATAGAGCCGGCTGAACTGTCGGTAATGAAGCGGGAAGATTTTTTCAGAAACCTCGGACAGAAGCCCGTGTTACGGCAGATATACGAGGAAAAAATCATCGAACGCTTCCATGTCTATCAGCGGCTCTTCCTTTCCCGCATAAAGAACACCCCCCAACAACGGTATGAAGAACTGCTGAAAGAATACCCCTCCATCATACAGCGGGTTCCCCAGCATTATATTGCCTCCTATTTGGGAATTACAGCCGTTTCCCTGTCGAGGATCAGAAACAGGCGATAGTTCATTTCTTTACATTTGTTATCGTCCGGTTCCAGTCGAAGATGCGAACTTTGCCGCATCTATTAAAACCGAAAGACAGATGAAAAAGATTTTTGTAATAGACTGGAGTCTGATTCCCGTGTTTGTCCTGTCCGCATACTCCGGAATCGAATTGCATGTGGCCGACTATGAAGGTAATCACGAGGTATGGCATAATTGGGCAGTTTTCCATGTCCTGACGAGCCTGCTGTTCCTCATGGCCTCCATATTCCATATAGCGACGCATTGGGGCTGGTATAAGGGAACTGCCAAGAACGGAATAGGCCGGAAAAGCAAGGTCACGGCGGTACTGTCGATTCTGTTCCTGTCCGTGGTTCTGACCGGATTCGCTTTATTGGGCATAGAAGGAGCAGGTTCCCCGGTCGGGCTATGTCATTTTTGGACAGGAATCGTTACAACTGTCCTTTCTATCGGCCATATACTGAAACGCCTTCCGTTGCTACGCAAATCATTGAAATAAGCACAACCTATCCAACGGACAACTTTCGGACAAAGCGTTTTTACAGAAATCGGGGTACTTATTACAAATGCGGCTTCTTGCTTACCGAGAATACCGCATTTTTCTTTTATTCCCCGACCTATTATTCGATTTCAGCATTGCTCGTCTAACCATTTGGGGCATCCGGTCCATTCGTCACCATTCAAATCCGGCATCAGGGAATGCCTGTTGCCATAGGCTCCGACTTCATGCAGTCCCACGAATGTGGCATTTCCTCCGCAAAGTTTTTTGCTCTTCACGAGCTTATGCCTTTTTCCGAAGGAGATGCACGTGCCTGGCTTTCCCGACGATACTTCGGATAGACATTAAAATAGGTGTAAAATAAGATGTTACGCTTATAATTATACACAAAATCCTTTCATTTCGAACCATCATGCCTTATTTATACCGGACGGGGGCAATGTCGCTCCCGTAAAATAATTAAGGACTATGATAATAGGTTATTTAAGGGTCAGCACGGGCAAACAGAACCCGGCTAACCAACAAGACGAGATCCGGCGTTTCGCCGACAGTAGAAATCTTTCCGTCAGCCAGTGGGTAACGGAGATCGCCAGCGGCAAGAAAAAGGGGTGCGACCGCAAATTAGGGGGACTGATACGGCGCATGAAACATGGCGACACGCTGATTGTCACGGAAATATCACGCCTAAGCCGCACGCTGACGGACCTCATGGCCATCATGGGCAAGTGTCTGGAGAAGGGAATCAACCTTTACACGACCAAGGAGGGGTATTCGTTCGACAACTCCATCAACAGCAAGGTACTCTGTTTCGCATTCGGTTTGGTTGCGGAGATTGAACGCAACCTGATTTCGATGCGCACGAAGGAGGCGCTCGCCCTGCGGAAAGCCGAGGGTGTCGTCCTTGGCCGGAAAAAAGGCAGCTACACGAAAATGAACGTGCTGATCGAAAACCGGAAGGTCATCGTCGGCATGTTGAAGCGGAACTGTACGATTGCCGATATATGCAGGCGTTTCGACATTTCGCGGGATACGTTCATGAAATTCCGCAGTCACTATAAGGAAATAGATAAGGCCATGAAAGAGAAAGAGATAAGACGGAAAGGGGAGTTGCAAAAACGGACGGTATGATTTTACGTTGGTTAAATCGTTCGTTTTCAGCCACAAAATTACAAAAACACAAATTATCCACAAAAAAAATCTGCAAAAAATTGCGTTTCAACTCTTTGAGTAGGACAAATTTTCCCGGAGTGTCCGAATAATACGACCTTTTTTCCGATAGTCTTTTTAACGAACGATTAAACCAACAAATAAATCGGCATAACTAACAGTTATCCGGCTGATTATTTGTTGGTTCGGTGCTTTTTTGCCTCTAAAGAAAGAAGCACGGCACGGACAAACGTACAGAGATTGAATAAATAGCTGATATAAATAAATTGGCATAGACAGAATTATGACAATGAAACGAATACTGTTATTATTTCTTTTATTCTGCGGCGGGTATGTTCATGCGCAAGAGTTGGACTCGGTCCGTATCCATTACCGGCAGGGCCACAGGGAAGTGGACGTGCTCTTCCGGGACAACCGCGCGGAACTGGAGCGTTTTATCCGCACCCTGCGTGAAGAACACGGTGCGGGCCGCCTTGAAAGCGTCGTGATACGCTCGTGGGCATCGCCCGAAGGTGTGAACCGTCTCAACGAGGTGCTGTCAGAGCGCAGGGCCGACTCCCTGAAATCCTATCTCGTGCGCCACGCCGGAATCCCCGACAGTTTGATCTGCATACATGGAGAAGGTATTGCGTGGGACATGCTGCGCCAGATGGTTGCCGTCTCGGACATATTATACAAGGAAGAGGTGCTGCATATCCTTGACCATACGCCCGTATGGGTGTTCGACAAGGCAGGCCGCGTAGTGGACGGACGCAAAAAACAGCTCATGGACCTGCGGGGCGGTATGCCGTACACCTACATGCTGGAGAATTTCTTTCCCGAACTGCGCTCCAGCCTCTCGGTGGCCTGCTACCGGAAACCCGAACCGCCCGTAAAAGTCATTCCCCAAAAAGAGACGAAAGTGAAAGAGCAGGAACCGGCCCTGCAACCCGATAGCGTGGCAGAAACGACCTCCGAGCCGGCAACGGTGCGGCAGGAAGCGACCGTGCAACCGCAGAGACCGACGGTGCAGCGGCTGGCCGTCAAGACCAACCTGCTCTACGACGCGATACTGATGCCTTCGCTCGAAGTGGAGTACCGCATCTCCGACCGCTGGACGGTGAACCTCGAAGGCGACATGGCATGGTGGAAGAACGACGGCAAGCACAAGTATTATCAGGTGGCCACGATCAGCCCGGAGGGACGGTGGTGGTTCGGACAGAAGCAAGGCAGCCCGTGGCACGGACACTACCTCGGCGTGTTCGGCGGCTTCACGTGGTACGACCTTGAAAACGGCAAAGAGGGCTATCAGGGCGAGGCCGAAATGGTGGGTGTCAGCTACGGCTACATGTTCCCCATCGGACGGCGGCTCTCGCTGGAAGCCGGTATCGGTCTGGGGTACATGCACAGCAAGTACGAGGTGTACGACCCGATACCTTACCTGGGCGGCACGCATTACGTCTATCGGCAGACCAGCAAACTGGACTATTTCGGGCCGCTGAAACTGAAACTGACGCTCGTCTGGCGTTTGTGGAACACGGATAAGAAGAAAGGAGGTGCACGATGAGACGCACATCGCTATATATGGCATTATACGCCGCCACGCTCCTGCTGTTGGGTGGTTGCCGCAAGGATCTCTGTTACGACCACCCCGACCATGCTTTCTCCGTTCAGGTAGACCTCACCGCCACGTGGGAACAGGAATGGGAACGCAGCTACCAGACCGACTGGCAGTCCGTGTGGAACTCCGCATGGCCCCAACGCTATGACGACCTTCGCCCCGACGTGCCCACAGGTATCCGTGCCCGCATCTATACCGGCGGCATCGCCGAGAACGAGGGCAACCTGTCGCCCGAAGGCGGCCGTCTCTACATGAACGAGGGTACGCACGATCTGTTGTTCTACAACAATGACACGGAATACATCGTCTTCAACGACATCGCCGCACTGACTTCCGCACGTGCTACCACCCGCAGCCTGACGCGGGGGTCTTTCGAGGCCATGCACGCGGACGAGCGCACCGTGAACCAGCCCGACATGCTTTACGGCGCATACATAGGCAGCTACGAAGCCCTGCCCACGCAGGAGACTGTCAGCCTGCCCGTGCGTTTGCAGCCGCTCACCTATACCTACCTCGTGCGCTACGAGTTCCAACAGGGGTTGCAGTACGTGGCCCTCGCCCGCGGAGCACTGGCAGGCATGGCCGAGAGCGTCTATCTGAACGACGGACACACCGGCCCGGAATCGGCAACCGTGATGTTCGACTGCACCCTGCGTGACTACGGTCCGGAGGCCACGGTGAAATCCTTCGGCATTCCCGACTATCCCGGCGACCACTACGGTGACGACACCCGCACCACGGAACATACCTACCACCTCAATCTCGAAGTGCGCCTGCACAACGGCGCGATGAAGACCTTCGAGTTCGATGTGACGGACCAAGTAAAGGCCCAGCCCCGTGGCGGCGTGATTATCGTCTCCGACGGTCTTGTCATCACCGACGAGGAAGGGGCGGCAGGCTCCGGCGGCGGTTTCGACATCGACGTGGAGGGATGGGGCGATTACATCGACATCCCCCTGCCATTGTAAGAAAGGCGACCTGTATAAAACAGGGGACCATTGATAATTAAACAATTAACCAAACAACAATGTATTTTTAATTTAAACTTTTGCAACATGAAGAAGAGTTTATTTTTGCTGGGAGTCACCGCAGCGGTGCTCTCCGGCTGTAGCAATCAGGAAGTGATGGACGTGGCCGACTACGCCAACCAGCCCATCAAGTTTTCAACTTTTGTGGACAAGACCACCCGTTCCGGTGATGTCGCGCAAGCAACTTTTCAGAAGTTCTGGGTATTCGCACAGAACAAAGCCGTATCAAGTGCGGAGTGGGCAGATGCCTTTACCAACGTACAGGTGAATAAGATAGGCGATAACAATTGGCAGCCCATAAACACCTACTACTGGGAACAGAACAAAGAGTTCCGCTTTGCGGGCTATGCTAACGGGGAAAGCCAGCTTGACAACACAGTTGTCAGCTACGATGCCGGTTCAACGAATGACAATTCAACATCCGGCCTGCTGACTTTCAAAGAGTACAGCACGGACGGAAAGAACGACCTCGTGGCCGCAATGGGAAATGAGAATAACTACACATGGGACGGTTCTACTGGCGATGCTCCGGCGGTAGGCATGACGTTCCGGCACATGCTGTCCAAACTGACTTTCACATTCAAGACCAAAATGGCCAATACTTACACCGTGGCAGTAAGCAGCCTGCGGATAGAAAAGGCTACAACCAAGTCTACAGGAACGTACCACAAGGACAACAACGGAACAATCAAATGGAATAGCGACGGACTCTTGAATTATACGGGTACATACACCTTTGAAAACATCCCCAATGTAACGGCCGATGCCGCCAACGAACAGGGGTATTTCAGCCAGATGTGCGCACCCTTGTACGTCATTCCACAGAGCTGTGGCACACTGAAGGTCAACTTTACCGCAACGGTAAAGAACGATGCCCAAGAGACGGTAGGCCAGCAAGACTTCGTTGCCACGTTGAGTTACTCACCGAGTGAAACTGAAACTAATTTGCAAAAGGACACGTGGACAGCCGGATACTATTACAACTACACGGCCGAGTTGAAATTGGAAGATATTAACACCGACCCGAATGCCAAACCTATCAAGTTTGACGTGACTGTAGATGACTGGAAGCTTACCACGCCGGGAGACGACCTTACTCTGAAGTAAACGGTTGCCGTACCTGCCAATCCGTTTCCGTGAGTTGCCCGACCCACATCCGTGAGTTGAGCAACTCAGCATGGCGAGAAACTCAACTCGGCGAAACGGGAAACACAACTCGACCGATTAGTCCAATCGGTCCGAAGAATACAGGCCGGGCGGGGTTGAATGTTCCCTTCCCGGCCACAACGATGCAGGACAGACCGCAAACATGCAGCCTCCCTGCAAGAACAGAATAACCTTTATATGATGAGATATATGAACAGAAGAAAGAACACCCTCGGAATCCTGCCCCTGCTGGCGGCGGCACTGTTGTCGGCGGCTTCCTGCACAGAAAGCATGGAGCAGGACATGGAGACAGCCGGAGACAGCGGGGCGATACGTTTTTCGCTGCCCACGCTGACACGCTCCGCCATCGGGAGTGAGGACGACCTGAACACCGACGGCCAGTCGTTCAGCGTGTGGGGCTGCTATCGCCACACTGACGGCACAGGTAGCGACGTACAGATATTCGACAACACGACCGTGGCTTACGGCTCCGGTAGCGGCTGGACTTACGAAGGCGGCCTGCAGTACTGGCATTCGGGCAATACCTACGACTTCTACGCCCTCTATCCGTCCACAGAAACGCTGGGCGATGCCGTGTCCTCTGTCGCCTGCACGGACGGCACTTTTACCGTCAACGGTTTCGATGCCACGAAAGGGCTCGACCTGATGACGGCGGAAAAGACGGGTATCTCCGTCATGGCAGGCCAGACAGAGCCTCCCGGTCCGGTAGCCCTCAAATTCCAGCATTTGCTGGCACGCGTTACCTTTGCGGCACGCAGTGAGGGTGGCAACGCCACAGTGCATTCCATCTCCCTTGAGGGGCTGGATGTCAAGGGAGATTACGACAGCGGCAAGGAACCCCTGTGGAGCAACACGACAGAGGGAACCGTCAGCGTGGAGAAAGAGACTTCCGTAACCCCAGCCGGAGATGCGGATGTGTCGGGCGACCTGCTGCTCATTCCGCAATCGCTCACGGACGGGGTGAAGCTGACCGTCACCTACGACACCGATGCCGAGAAGGGAAAGACCGCTTCTTACACATTGCCTGCCACCACCGTAAGCATGTGGACAGCGGCGAACCATTACCGTTACTCGTTCACCCTCACCGGCGGAGGCTACATCGTGTTCGACCCGCCCACGGTCAACGCATGGAGCGACGCCATAGGCGGGAACGTAACCATCGATGTGACCCAATAACCTTATTATAAGCTATCTGTAACCTGACGATAAAATGAACATCCAAATGAAGCAACGATACATATTTTCGGTTCTCCTGCTCCTCTGCTCCGCCTGCCAGCAGGAGGAATGGGCGCAGCCCGAAGCCGACAGTTCCGACGCCATCCGCTTTGCCGCCCCGAGCATTACCGTGGAGAAGCTCACCCGGAGCACGTTCCACAACGCATTTCCTACCGGCGGCACGTTCGGTGTATTGGGCTACTGCGTGCCCTACCAGCGCGGTAGCGACACCGAAATGGACTGGGCATCGGGCAGTGCATATTGGGGCAACAAGAGCGGCAACGCCTTCCCCGACGTGTTCTTCAATCAAGCCGTCACCTACGACGGCTCGGCCTGCACTTATAACTTTGAGAACAGTGGCGGCCCGCGAAAATGGTACAACACGACGGACGATGCGGCAGCGACCTCTCCCGACAGCTACCGGTACACCTTCTTCGCCTATTACCCGATGGACGCTTTTACAGTGGAAAGTCCCGCCAGCGCCACCACACGGGGCGTGCCGAAACTGACGTTCACCATGCCGTTCACTGAGACGGGCGATGTAGCGACCGAGTTGGATGACACGCAGACGTCCGACGCGATGGTTTCCGTCGTCTATAACCACCTGCGCACCACGGGGAACGTGGGTTTCAACTTCAGCCATATCATGACGGGTTTGGGCTTCGCCGTGAACAACTACAATTACGGGGGAGATGATGAAACTGTTACCGTCAAAAAGGTTACGTTGTCGGGCAACTTCACCCGCTCGATTACCATAGATTTCAGCAAGAACACCAACGAAGACGGATTCTACACCTACAGCGGCACCTATCCCGGCACATACGCGATATATAACAACGAGGAAGGGCTTGCAGTAGCTCCCAACAGTTCCGTCCCCCTGATAGGCGACAGGCACCTGCTTCTGTTGAGCAACGCCACGGACGGCACTTATTTCGGCAAGGACGTGAAGGTTCAAGTCGAATATATCTACGGGAGGCAGGAAAAGATCGCCACGGCCGAACGTCCGTCGCAGTTCCAGCCCCGCGCGGGTGTCCGCTACACGGCACAGCTCAACTTCGTGGGCGAAACCTTCGCGCTGAACTTCATCGCCGCCGACAACGAGTTCTGGGAAGACGGAGGAGACAGCGATGTCTCTATCCAATAAAGCAACAACTGAAAACAGCATAAAGATGAAAAAGATACTTTACTACTTCTTGCCGGTGGCCGCCATGCTTTTGCCGGCAGCCTGCACCACGGAGGAGGATTTTGGCAGCGGTACCGTTCCGCCCGGTGACGGATTCACTATCGAGGCCGTGTGCCAGAACATGCTACCGCAGCAAGTCGTCACCCGCTCGGCCATCGCCAAGGACGACAAGGAGAAACGCATCAACCAGCTATACCTGTTCTTCTTCGACAAAAACGGCAACTATCTGGAATCGACCAACGAGAAGGTATTCTTGCCGTATATGGCTCCGTCAGCAGGAACGAGCAATGTCAGTATCCCTACGGACGTATTTGCGAGTCCGGACCTTGCCGAAAATACCTACATCTATGCCCTGGCCAATGTGACTCCAGAGGTGCTGACAGATGCCGATGGCGACGGTTATCCCGACAATTTCCCAAAAGAGGGCAAAGATGGGATGTGTCCCAAAGACCTGTTTGAAGCGTTTGTGTACAATCCTGACAATTACACTCCCGATTCCCGTGATGCCATCACGACCCTGCCGGAACATGGAATGCCGATGGCGGGCAAGAGCACGACTCGCGTGGACCTTACCGAGAAGGGAAGCCTCACGATACAGCTCAAGGCACTGATGGCCCGCATCGACATCAACATCAGTATCGATTCCGACCACTCGGACGAGAGCGGGCAACTGCCCCGCCTTTCCATTGCGAAATGGGGCGTGTACAACATGCCTACCGCCGTACCCCTGACCGAGCCTGCCGATGCCCAGACCAGCCTGACTACCAAGGACGCATACCGCAATGTAGAAAACATACCGAGCGATGCCGTCATCTACAACCACGGCGGGGCTGCCTCCCTGACCTTCTATATGTTCGAGAACATGATTGAACCGGACATAGATCCGGAGAGCTATAAGTATCCGGCCGGAGTAGTAGAAGATGTTGACAAGCAGCGGTGGAAACCGAAGTTAGTGAAGGAAAACAGCAAGGCCACCTATTTCAAGATGAAAGCCTATTACACCACCTATAACGGCGACCCTTCCCTGCCCGCAAATCAGGATAACACCACCATCGAGGCTGAATATACCTTCTATCTCGGAGGCGACCCGGTAAAGGACTTCAAGGTGATACGCAACAGGCACTACGCCAACAACATCGTCATCAGCGGACTGACCCATGTGGGCAACAACCCGGACCACATCACCTTCGATGCCCGCGTCAACATCACCGAGCAGAACAACCCGTTCTACCTCTCCATGCTGCGCGAGCGTGACCACGACGCCCACTTCTGTATCACACCTTTGGACGTGTACTTCTTCGAGGAAGATGCGAATCCCCAAATGACTATCACCCTCGGAAACGACGCCAATAATGCGGACGGCAAGCCTTGGATACGCATGGAACGTGTGCCTGCTGAAAATATGCGGGAAGGAACGCTGCCTGCCGACATGAGTACAGAAACCCATTTGATGACCGGAAAGAAGGATGGAAAGGAATGGACTGCGGGAAACGGCAAACGCAGGTACTTCACCACAGACTTGGTGACCAACACCCTTGCGAATAATACCCAATATATCATTAAGACGAACCGTGACCGTATCTATTTCTACTTGGACGAAAACCTAAGCACGAAAGACCGCACCGCCACCGTCAACATCTCGTACACCGACGACAAGACGCAGACGCCACGCACCCGTACCATTGAAATCGTACAGCACGGTCTGTTGCCGGTAACCGTACCGGGAGACGACGACAATCCCACGCAGCAAATCTATGTGGAAGCCTACGAGGAGTATATTTCCCATTACGACCCCCTGAATGAGTTTGAAGGGAATTATATCTATGACGGATTGGAATGGGGGCTGGGCGGACAGTATTTGAACAGTAGCCGACTAATTCAAACCGGTATGTTCAATTGGGAGAGAGTCCAAGGAATTTCTGGGGATTGGGAAAATGTGTATTACAACGGCTATGAGGCCACAATCAACATTATAACTACTGCCGGACAGACAGTGATGAACTTGAACGAGAAGCCCGAATCTGCCGCTGAATATTGCTACAACAAGAATAAGCGTAGTGAAGGGGGAAGTGTTCCGTCCAACACTTCAGGCTGGTTCCTGCCGGGTATCCGTCAATTAGAAGCCATACTGACCACCTATTACAATACATACCCGGAGTTCCAAAACAGATTCTATTGGTCATCTTCTGCAGCCAAAAGAAATCGCGTCGGATATGGTTTGATATGGTATTATCCGGAAGATGATAACTATGCCCGCGCCACCAAAGCCCTACGCGATGGCAGTTATGCAGAAAGTGATTGGGACGATATATACACGAATGATAACGGCACTACCGGTAAAGCACCCCGCATCAATAGATTTCTCCGCATCCGTGCTGCTTATGTTCCGCCCAGTGACGTAACTATCCAGTGACAACCGCCAAACTTTAATTCCGTGTCTTACTCACTGCCCGTCTGTAGGAAACCCCTCTACAGGCGGGCAGCACTGTCTCCATTCCTCCGGTATGTCTTTGCCTGTACAATCGACATGTTCAAGCATATTTTATACACAGGTCGGGATAGAAAAGGGTGTGGCAATATCGAATGGTAATGGGCATTTGGGCACTCGACGTTCGCTTGTGCCATCTGCGGAATGCTTGTAATAACTGCCGACGTATATGAAATTCCCGTCGAGCGTTATCCTTGCAGGTGGCTGCCGCATACTCCGCAGGGCTACGGTTGGCGTAATCGTTAATTCTTTATGGTCGCTAAACTTTTTCTTCCCTTTTCTCGAAAGCTGTTCCGGCTTCCTTATCGGGAAAGACTTTAACATGCAGGCCAGACTACGGGAAATGAGGGAAAGACAAGGAAACCATCGGGTATTGAACGGAATACCCAACCCGACGAAACAGCAAGGAGAGGACCGGAAAGAGAGCTTCGATTTGGAAAGGCTGCCGTTCCATCTACGAGCCGTTTAACGGAGCGATGTTTGACGACCGGAATGACGTTGTAGATTCGCATGGGAAAATCGTACCGTAAAGGAGCGCAGCAGAGAGACAAGAGGAAAGGATAAAAGAAAATATTTCGGGCGACTGTAAACGAAGGCGTAATCAAAGAAATTATCCGCAGAATCCCCAAAGCGTATCAGCGAGGTCGTATACGCCTTGGATTATCCATACGCCCAGTGTTTCAGCAGGGGATTCGAGAAAATGAAGGGGTGTACGCCGAATGAATACAAGGAAGCGATAACCACCCCTATATCCTAATTTTTCGGAAGTTCCGAACGATATGCCGATGGCGATATCCCCAACCGTTTCTGCACATACCGGCTGAAATATGAAAGCGACGAGAAGTGCAGCCGTTCGGCAATCTCGGCGACGGACAGTTCCTTGCAATGGAGCAGGCGGACGATTTCGTAAAGCGTAAAACGGTCTATCCACCACGTTGCCGGCCGCCCGCTCACTTTCTTGCTGATTTCTGTGAGGTAGTGCGGAGTGATGCAGAGGCGGGAAGCGTAGTATTCGAGGTCGCGGTCAGCAATGTATGAGCCGTCATACAACATGCCGATGAAACGGCTGATGAGTTTGGCCGCACGTTCCGGGATTTGCCTTGCCTCCTGTCCGCGTGCATGGATGTCGTAGAGGTCGAGGATATGCGCCGTCAGCAGATGTCCCATCATCTCTTCCCGGAACAGATGGTCTTTTTCCTCCAACCTTTCCCGTATGCGTTCCATGTCGTGCAGGCATTTTCTGAAATCGTGCTGCGAAAGTTTCATCACCGGATTCTGCAACAGGGCCATGTGACCTATGAAACCGTAATTGCTGCGTATGCCCATCGAAGCGACAAAGGGTTCGGACAAGCTCATTATTATTCCCTTGAAACCGGGAGAAGCTGTAAAGTCCGACACAAACGAGGCTTGCGGCAGAATGATGTAATCGCCTTGCACGATGTTGTACCGCACGTCGCAAAAGACGAAACTCATGCTTCCCTCCGTACAGAGAATGTGCAGTATGCGGTCGGCATATCTTACAAGATCGTATTCTCCGATGCTATCGGCAAAAAGGATTCCTTCACAGTCGTTTTCTTCCATATCGCAGCTTTCCGATACGGCAAAGATAGGCAAAAACCACGAAAAGTGAAAAAAGCTCCCCGATTTTCGCAACCTTTATATATCTGTTCCTCTGTAATTTTGCAGCGTAATTCAAAAACGAGGACACGATGAAGAAAAGAATGATTGGAAATCTCGAAGTTTCCGAAATAGGAATGGGCTGCATGGGGTTTTCCCACGGCTATGGCAAAGTACCCGAAGAGGGTTACGCTCTTGACGCGATCCGGAAAGCGTATGAAACGGGCTGCACGTTCTTCGATACGGCAGAGGTGTATGGTGATATCATGTTCTATCCGGGGCATAACGAACTGTTGGTGGGAAAAGCAATCTCCGGTTTCCGCAAGGATGTCGTACTGGCAACCAAACTGTTCATCTACTCCGAAGAATTGTCCGGCGGGAAAAGCATCCGCGAAGCAGTACGCGCACATTTGGAGAAATCGCTGGCCAACCTGAATACGGACTATATCGACCTTTATTACCTGCACCGTATCAATGCGGAAATTCCCCTCGAAGAAGTGGCCGAAGCCATGGGAAGTCTCATCAGGGAGGGAGTCATACGTGCATGGGGGCTGTCGCAGGTAGGTGTAGAGACATTGGCCAAGGCGCACGCCATCACGCCTGTCGCCGCCGTGCAGAATCTCTATTCCATGTTGGAGCGCGACTGTGAAAAGGAGATATTCCCTTATTGTATGGAACACGGTATCGGTGTCGTAGCGTTCTCTCCAATAGCCAGCGGATTCCTTTCGGGAAAGATCCACGCCGACACGCAGTTTGAAGCCGTGGACGATGTACGGAAATTCGTCCCCCAACTGAAAAAAGAGAACATCGAAGCAAACCTTCCCATATTGGATATCCTTCATGAATATGCAGACCGGAAAGGTGCCACTCCCGCCCAAATTTCACTGGCATGGATGCTCCACAAATATCCTAACGTCGTGCCTATCCCCGGTTCGAAGAATCAAGAGCGTATCCTTGAAAACCTCGGTGCGGCCAATGTGGAACTGACCGGCGAGGAGTTCCGGATGCTGGAGGCGGCCTTGAATGCCTGTCCGGTGTATGGCCACCGCGGACATGTGGAGACCGTGCAAGGCAATTTTGGGAACAACTGGAAAAAGAAAGAGGATTGAAAACAGATACGGACAATGAAAGAAGTAAGACTGAATAACGGGGTGATGATGCCGGCCATCGGTTTCGGCGTGTTTCAAATCCCCGAAAACGAAACGGAACGCGTTGTAAGCGACGCCCTCGAAACGGGCTACCGTATGATAGACACGGCAGCGGCTTATTTTAATGAGGAGCAGGTAGGCAATGCCATCCGCCACAGCGGGCTGAAGCGGGAGGAACTGTTCGTTACCACCAAACTATGGGTACAAGACTACGAATACGATGATGCCCTTCGGGCTTTCGACCTCTCGATGAAAAAACTCGGACTGGACTATCTTGACCTCTACCTGCTGCACAAGCCTTACGGCAATTATTACGCTGCATGGCGTGCTGCAGAAAAGCTGTACCGGGAAGGCCGCATCCGGGCTATCGGTGTGACCAGTTTTTCAAATGAACGGCTGCAAGACCTCTTCCTGCACAACGAGGTGAAGCCTGCCGTCAATCAAATTGAAACGCACCCGTTCTTCCAGCAGCGGGAAGCCAATCTTTTCCTGCAACAAGAAGGCATACAGCATGAGGCATGGGCACCGTTTGCCGAAGGCAAGAACGATATTTTCAACCAGCCGGTACTGAAAGAAATCGCACGTAAGCATGGCAAGAGTACGGGACAGGTCGTACTGCGCTGGCTCAACCAACGTAACGTGGTCGTTATCCCCAAGAGCGTGCGGAAGGAACGGATGGCGGAAAACCTCGATATTTTCGATTTTACACTGACCGGAGAAGAGTTGCAGTCCATCTCCGCATTGGATACAGGCCGCAGCCCCATCTATGACGATATGGATTTGGCAACTGTTAAAAGCATAGGAACCCATAAAATACATGACTGACATGAAGACAATCACATTGAACAACGGCATCGAAATGCCGGTATTGGGCTACGGGGTATTCCATGTAAGCCCGGAGGAATGCGAGCGCTGCGTGGCAGATGCCATACACACCGGCTACCGCCTGATAGACACGGCGCAGGCGTATTACAACGAGGAAGGCGTGGGAAATGCCATTGTCCGCCTCGACGTACCTCGCGAGGAGCTGTTTATCACGACCAAGGTGTGGATTTCCAATGCAGGAGAAGAGAAAGCGGCACGCAGCATAGACGAGTCGTTGCGTAAACTCCGCACAGACTATATAGACCTGCTGCTTGTTCACCAGCCTTTCGGCGATTACTACGGCACGTACCGGGCCATGCAGAAAGCCTACCGGGAAGGTAAAGTACGTGCTATAGGGTTGAGTAACTTCTACGGTGCCCGCTTCGTGGATTTGACCGAGAACATGGAAGTGAAACCGGCTGTCCTGCAAGTGGAAGCGCACGTGTTTGCCCAACAGACTGTCATGCGGGAGACGATTGCGCCTTACGGTACACGCCTCATGGCATGGGGACCGCTGGCCCAAGGTGCGGACAATCTTTTCAAGGATGAGACCTTACGGGGGATCGGGGCTAAATACGGTAAGAGCAACGCACAAGTCGCTCTGAAATTTTTAACGGACGAAGGTATCATTGCCATACCGAAGAGTATGCACAAAGAGCGTATGAAAGAGAATTTCGAGATCTTTGATTTTGAATTGACGGAAGAAGACAGAAGGGCAATCCATCGTCTGGATACCGGCAAGTTGAAAGTGGACCACAACGACCCTGTACTGGCAAAGTTCCTTTTGGATTACGACAAGAATTTCAATCCGAGTAACTGATATGACCTGCTTAAAGAATCCGGATACGGCATCTGACAAATGAAGAGAGTACCGATGATAAATGTCGGTACTCTCTTCATTTTCTATTTATTTATTTCGAAGCGGGATCGTCAGCCGAAAGCCCCTCAAGGTATTGTCTTATCCTCTCCATGCAGTTTTTACTTTGGATTCTTAATTTTGAGTGGTCGGGTGCGTTTTTAGAAATTCCGTCCTTAACAGCTTCTTCAACTCCTTGATCTCGTTCATGTACAGGGTATTTTTTCTTTGCCCTAAAAATAATGTATTCTTCATTTCCGTATATCCTCCCCAGACTTCCTTGATTTCTCCCTTGAGCAAAAATTCCCGGCATAGGGATTCCGGCAGGACAGCCAGACCCGTGCCGTTCCTCAGACAACAAACGATGGAGTATTTATCGGGGAGCACATAATTGGGCGTGAACCTGGGTGTTCTCCCGAAATTAAGCTTCCAGAACGAGGAAAGGTGTTCCCCGTAAACCGTGTTATACCAGACCTGCTTTTGCAGCCACGCCTCTATCTTTTTCTTGTTCAGCAGATTCAGATCCGGAAGCTCAGAAATATCGGTACATCCTCCGGCCACAAGTATAAAACGCGATGTTCCCAAAAGTTCGTACTGAACATTGCGGTTGGGAATGTCTTTTGTCGTTACAACCAAATCCATGTTGCCGTTTTCCAAAAGTGTCCCCAAGGTTTCATTATCATTCAATGTCATTACGACATTGCAGTCGAGCTTTTTTATATTAGGAACAAGAAGCTGCCTGAACAGTCCGGGATAAATGCCGACATACAAGGTAACAGACCTCGACTGGTTGCATTTCCTCTGCAAAAAATCCTCCGCTACTTCCAGTTGTGTCAAGGAAGAAGCGACTTTATTGTATAACTGTTTGGCATACAGGGTCGGTTTCATGTTACGTGTACTCCTTTCGAACAGAGGATGCCCTGCGTATGCCTCCAGAGCTTTTAGATGACCTGTCACGGAAGGCTGCGTTACCTCCAGCACCCTTGCCGCACCGCTGATTGTTCCAATCTCGAAAACAGCCTTAAAAGTCCTGAACAACTCCAAATCTATCTTCATCTATAATAAAATTTTATAGGTATGGTAAAAAAAGCCTATATACAGTTTTTTATTGTATAATCTATCTTTGCAGTCCAAAATTATAGGTTATTTAGACTTTATCAAAATAAAGTCTGTTCTGTGCATAAGTATTTAATGAAGATTAAGGTGAAAAAATTGTTTTTTATATCGAATGTTCTGATTTTATTTCTGATGGTCATACCGGTTCACGCCCAACAAACGAACCGGATGTCCATGATTTCGGGAAAGGTCCTGTCGGCAGACAAAAAAGAGGGAGTCGTGGAATTTGCCACCGTATATCTGAAAGGTACGTCCTACGGGGGTACCACCAACGAGGAAGGTATTTATCACCTGAACGCTCCGGCCGGCAAATATACACTCGTCGTATCGGCCATCGGCTATCAGACTGCGGAACAGGCCGTCACGCTCATAAAAAACTCCCGTCTCAAACTGAATGTCACGCTTACCCCCTCCGTGGAGCAACTGGACGAGGTGGTCGTGGCCGGAAGCATGGTAAACCGGGTCAATAAGTCCGCCTTTAATGTGGTGGCGGTAGATACCAAAAAACTTTTCAATACCTCACTCGATTTGGGGCATGTCCTCGACAAAATCTCCGGAGTGAAAATCCGGGAAGAAGGCGGTGTGGGGTCTGCCGCACAGATCAACCTGAACGGTTTCACCGGCAAGCATGTAAAGGTCTTCATGGACGGGGTTCCGTTGGAAGGGGCCGGTTCCTCCTTTCAGATAAACAACATTCCCGCCAGCCTTGCCAAACAGGTGGAAGTTTATAAAGGCGTCGTACCGGTGGATTTCGGCGGCGACGCATTGGAAGGAGCCATCAACATCGTGACGAACACTTCGTCGAACACGTTCGTGGATGCCTCCTATTCCTACGGCTCATTCAACACCCATAAATCCAATGTAAGTTTCGGCTATACGGCAAAAAACGGATTTACCGTGCAACTGAATGCCTACCAGAATTATTCGGACAATGACTACAAGGTAAAGACCAATGACAGCAACCGTGGAGATTCCGAAGAGAAATGGTACAGGCGTTTCCATGACGGCTACCACAATGAGGCGGTCATCGCCAAGGTTGGTGTCGTGAACAAGCCGTGGGCGGACCGTCTGCTGCTGGGATTCACTTACAGCCACGAGTATGCGGAAATACAGAACTCCAATATGATGGCCATCGTGTTCGGCGGCAAACATAGAAAGACGGAAGGGCTGGCCCCCACGCTGAACTACGTCAAGAAGAATCTGCTGGTCAAGAATCTCGACTTGAGCGTTTCCGCCCGCTATGACAAGACGACCACCAACAACATAGATACCGTGGCACGCACCTATTACTGGACCGGAGAATATATCAATAAGGAGACACAGGGGGAAAGCAACACGACCCTTTCCAAATTTTACGGGAAAACTGGTTCCGTGGTGGCCAATCTCAGATACCACTTTGCAGACCGGCATTATTTCTCCATCAATAACATGTACAGTGACTATGTGCGTAAAACGGACAATCTGGCCGCCAATGCCGGACAGAACACGGCCGCCTATTATATGGAACGGTATAACAAGAAGAATGTGCTGGGATTCTCATATAAATTCCTCCCCAGCGAGATCTGGAACGTAATGGCTTTCGGCAAGTATTACCATTCGTATGTGAAAGGGCCGGTGAACAAAGGCGGGAACGGAGCCGCCAGATACGAGCTGCAATCCCAGACAAACGACGCCTTGGGATACGGGCTGGCCGCCACATACAACCTGAATAGGGATTTGCAGGCAAAAGCATCCTTCGAGAAGACCTACCGCCTGCCGACCGACCGGGAATTGTTCGGGGACGGGGATCTTGAGATGGGAAGCTCCGACCTGAAACCGGAGAGCAGCCGGAACGTGAACGTCAATGTTTCCTATACACATGCTTTCAACACCGACCATTCGGTTTCCGTCGATGCCGGGTTCAACTACCGCTACATAACAGATTATATCATACGCAGTATCAAGAACGGTGGCATAGGTATCAGTGAGAATCATGGAAAAGTGCGGGGCATGGGAGGAGACGTGACCGTGAGGTATTTTTATAAGAATATATTCAGTGTAGGCGGGAATTTCTCCTATCAGGACACGCGGGACAGGGAACGGCATACCTCCTACGGCTCGGAATCCATTACCTATGGAGACCGTGTACCGAACATACCTTATATGTTCAGCAACGTGGATGCCGCTTATAACATCCACGGACTGTTGGGAGAGAGAAACACGCTGACCTTCGGCTATAACCTGCAATACGTCCATGAGTTCTATTGGGACTGGGAAAGCAACGGGGCCAAACGTAATATCCCGATGCAGATTTCCCATGACGCCAATGTGACCTGTTCACTGCAGGACGGACGCTACAACATCGCGCTGGAAGCACGCAATTTCACAAACTCGCTGTTATACGACAATTACAGCCTGCAGAAGCCGGGGCGCAGCTTTACCGTGAAGGTCCGCTATTTTTTCTTCAGACAGAACAGATAATCAATTTAAATACAAAAAGGAAATGAAAAGAAAATTATTGTTTGATTTGAACATGGGCATGTTCTTTATGGCCGGTTCACTCCTTGCATTGTCTTCATGCACGGACGAGGATACCGGAGGAGGCAAAGAGGTGGAACAAAAGACCGGTGAGTATTTCATCGCAGTCAAGAGCAGCCAAGGCTCGCGGGAATACGTCATGCAGGCGGAAACCTTGGAAGGCGGGGATTTGAACATCAGCGATAACGTGTTCGAACTTCCAAGTACCGAATATACATGGATATTCAGGGACAATCTGGCCGTCGGGCTGGTTTACCAGCAACAGTTTGCCGGTCTCGGCTATGGATTGCGGCTCAAAGCGGACAAGACGCTTGAGAAAGTTTCGGAGTTCACAATCAGTAACCGCTTCACGAATTTCGGCTTTTTTGAGAATTACCTGCTTACCAGCGTGGGAGGCCAGGTGAAGGCTGACAACAGCAGAAACGACGGAGCCACCTTCACATACTGGGACATCGACCAAAACCTTGCGAAAACCAACGAGAAAACACTCTGGACGGAGGATATTACCGGAAACGGACAACAGGTGACCTTCTCCGGAATCATCGACATGGGAAACGGGGAGTTCCTGACCAGCATGGTCGAATCGGGATTCCACCAGACGGGAACGGGAAACGGCTCCAGCATCGGTGACGTGGCTTATCCTGACAGCGTATGGGTGGCCGCTATGGATAAAGACTTGAACATCAAACGCATCTACCGGGATGACCGGATCAGCTATTCGGCCGGCCAGTTCCGTTCACAAGTGTGGGCACAGATTGGCAAAGCGGATGACGGGACCGTATATGTATTCTCGAACAACAATGTGAACACCCATAACGACGTGAAGACAAACAACCCCAGCGGGGCACTGCGCATCAAACCTGGAGCCACGGAGTTCGACAAGGGATATATGTTCAATCTCGACGAGCATTTGGAGGGATACCGCTTCCGCCGTGTATGGCACATGACCGGTAATAAGTTCTTCCTTGAAATCTACCGTGACAAGACGGCTTCCACCATTACACCGGGCACCCAGTATGCCATAGCGGATATGGAGAAACAGACCGTTACTTGGGTAACCGGAGTGCCGGACAAGAATAAAATCATTTCCGGACAGTATTCGGGTTGTATCCCCTTGTTTGACAACGGCAAACTTTACATGCCTATCACCGAAATGGGAAAGGACGCGACCATTTACATGATAGACCCGGACACCGGCGTGGCGACCGAGGGTATTACGATACAGGGGGTAAGCGAGATACGCGCCATAGGACATCTGAAATCAGAGTAAACCATTATATTTTTAACATTTAAACAGCTAAAAGAAAAATGAAAACAGTAAATTTCTTTAAGTATGCGGTGTTTGCTTTGGCTCTGGGCCTTTTCGCAACCGCATGTGACGATGATGACCCAGTAAAAGATCCGACAGAACAAGGAGATGGTAACGAGGGTAATGAACCGGGAGGAAGCGACCCTGAAGAACCTGTTGAGCCAACGACAGCAAAATTTGTGATTACCTCTTCCGAGAAGGCTTTGGATTTGAAAAGCCCGGCCTATTTGAAGGTATTCACTGACTTGACGCAAACTACAAGCGATGTACAGATTGTGGGTGGAGAGAATGTCGTGACAGCCCCGGATGCTTTCACACAGGTTTCATGGAACTCCGATTCGAAAACCTTTACGGGATATATCTACGGACGTGGAGCCATCACATTAGGAGGAGCCGGTTTGAGAAGTTATAAGTTAGACGGCGACAAGATGGTTGAAATCGGTAGTGCCGTTACCGTAGAAAACTTCGGTAACACCGGTACTTTTGGAAACTATTCATACGCTGCACAAATCAGCAACCCGTATGTGATGCGGGTGTCAAGATCAGACGACAACACCGCCGGAGATAATCGCTATATTGCGGATTTTACGGATAAATACGCTATTGATGGCGTAATGCCGGCTATCACTGAAATCATTGACCGTGGCAACAACGAAGTGGCTATGACATTGTATTACTCAAATAGTGACAAGGCTGCAGTTGCATTTGCCGATTATGACCTCAATGTGTCTTCTGTCATTTATGACGAACGTATCGGAGCTTCTTATGGAGCACAGCGAAGCGTTCGTTATGCTCAGGCTGCTACTGATGATGAAGGTAACATTTATGTATTTTCCGGACAATCGTCTAACGACAACCTTGTAGGCGCTCTGAAAATCGCCAAGGGAAGCAAGGAGTTCGATAAGAGCTATCACTTTAACATCGGCGAAAAGTCCGGCGGTTACCGCTTCCGTAAAGTGTACCACATCGGCGGTGATGATTTCCTGCTCGAATGTTTCCCTGAAACAGGAGCGGTGGAAAACATGAGCACCTCCGGCAAGATGGCCGTTGTGAACATGAAGAGCCTGTCTTTCAAATGGGTGACCGGCTTCCCTGAAGATGTTAATAGCATCAGTATCGGTTTCCCCGACAATGCTGACGGTAAGATTTATGTTCCGGTCAGTGGTGCCAGCAGTATGCACGGTGGTGGTAGCGGTGGCGGAAAACCGAGTGGAAAAGCAGCTTCCGCTACAGTAACTCCTACTATCTATGTCATCGGGGCAGACGGTGTTGCAACTCCGGGAATGACTTTCAAGAATACGGAACTGCTCAAGGCAATCACCATTCTGAAATAAGAGAAAATTTTTCATTTCCGCCTATTACAGAATACAGTATTAGGTAATGACAAGGCTGCATCATCGTTATGTTGGTGCAGCCTTTAATCAATAAAGAAACGATGAGAAAAGTATTTAGAAACATACATCTCTGGTTGTCCGTTCCTTTCGGGCTGATTATTACGTTAATCTGCTTTTCGGGTGCCATGCTTGTATTTGAGGGCGAAATCATGCAACTGACACACCGAAGTCTTTACTACGTGGAAAAAACGGACGGCAAACCTCTACCGATGGATAAACTGGCCTCGAAGGTGGCCGGGAAATTGCCCGAAGATGTGAGCATAACAGGGATTACAGTCTTTTCAGACCCGGAAAAATCCTATCAGGTGAACCTTTCCAAGCCCAAACGGGCTTCCGTCTATATAGACCAATATACGGGCGAGATAAAGGGCAAATACCAGCGTTCCCCGTTTTTCAGTACCATGTTTTTCCTGCACAGGTGGCTGTTGGACAGCCGTCCCGCAGGAGACGGCATATTCTGGGGTAAGATGATTGTAGGCGTCAGCACCCTGATGTTCGTTTTTGTCCTGATATCCGGTATTGTCATCTGGTGGCCGTGTACATGGAAAGCGTTGAAAAACAGCCTGAAGATAACTGCACGAAAAGGGATGGCCCGCTTCTGGTACGGCTTGCATGTGGCCGGCGGCATGTATGCGCTTTTGCTTATACTGGTCATGGCATTGACCGGGCTTACCTGGTCTTTCGGCTGGTATCGCACGGCCTTTTACACAGTTTTCGGAGTTGATACGCCCTCCCGCATGGAACACGGACACGCAGCCGTGAATATGAATATAGAGAAAAGTAAGAAAGGAAACGGACGGAAAGAAGGTAAAGAGTATGACAGGAAAGGCGATGCCCTGCACGGCAATACCCTCTCTTTTGTCTATTGGCAGCAAGTGTACGAAGAACTGGCTAAAGAAAATCCCGGCTGCAAGCAAATCAGCGTGTCCGACGGCTCAGCCAGTGTGTCTTCCAACTTTTTCGGCAACACACGGGGAGCGGACCGCTATACCTTCGACTCCCGTACCGGAAAGATTACCGGCGTTTCCCGTTACGCAGAAATGGATAACTCCAGTAAAATACGCGGCTGGATTTATTCGGTACATGTGGGAAGCTGGGGAGGAATGCTTACCCGCATTCTATGGTTTCTCGCAGCCTTATTGGGAGCCAGCCTGCCGCTGACGGGTTATTATTTATGGATTAAACGCATTTGCCGCAAAAAGCATTCCTGATGCTGTTTCGGGAATCAACAACAAAAAAAACAAAGAATGACGACCATGAAATCGTCACTCTTTGTTTTCTATCGTTTCAGAAAGGGGTTATTT
Organism: Bacteroides sp. 2201st1_D9_2201SCRN_220225; assembly: GCF_040928965.1. Lineage (NCBI taxonomy): Bacteria > Pseudomonadati > Bacteroidota > Bacteroidia > Bacteroidales > Bacteroidaceae > Bacteroides > Bacteroides sp. 2201st1_D9_2201SCRN_220225. Next base: position 58,389 of record NZ_JBCODG010000006.1, read on the forward strand.
TCCTCTCTTTCCCGTTTCGAAGAAGAAGAGTTCCACCTTTGTATGCCGGTTGGCTTCCGTGGGGACATAATCGGAAATACCGCCTTCGCCGGTCTTGGTCAACCTGTCTGACGGTAATCCCCGTTTGTTCAGTTCCGAGGCGATATAGTCGGCCCTCGAAACACTCAAGGCATTGTTGATACCGATTGTTCCAGTCGCACTATCGGCTGCTCCCGTGACTTTGACCTTCAGACCGTATTTCTTTGCCACCCGTGCCAGTTCGTCGAGATTGACCAACTGGGAGGTGTCTGTCAGGTGCGACGTGCCGAGTTCAAAGAAAAAGAAGATGGGAGCACCGATACATTCCCGTCCGGACTGCATCCGCACGGCATAGTCTGCCAAGGTGCTGTCAGGAAGATTCTCGAACTGTCCTGTTCCGAGGCCAGACACGCTGTCCTGCCTATGCTGCAGGCTGTCTGCCCGGCCATTCCCGTTCAGGGCTTGTTTTTCCAAGGGCGATTTCCCGTTCCAATGCCTGTTCTTCAACCTTGCCCGCAGAGAGTTCAGTCCGCTATAATTGTTCCTCGGATAACCATTGCGCCCGATGGTATCGTCATCGTCAAAAAGATGACAATACGTGTCAAGCAACCCTTCGATTTCCAGAATCTTCTTCAACTCGGCCAGCGTCCGGCGGTCCTTGTCATGCTGTCCCGCATAACGGCTGTTCTGTTCCGACAGGACATTGACATAATCAACGAGCCACTGGTCGCGACGAACGTAGGGACTTGGGTCTATGGCCCGTTTCCAGCCGACTTTGCCAATATGGAAAGAGAATCCGGCGGTAAGTGAAAGCATGTGGTCGCCTAATCGGTTTGCCTTACCGTACCCGTCAAAGTCTTGGAAGGTGGTCGTACCGGAAAGTTCCACAAGGGCGCTAACCCTTTTGGAAATCCGGTACTGTCCCTGTATGCCGTAGGAGATGGCAAGTGGGTTGTGGCCATTCGTCGCATGATGCAGCAGCCCGATACCGGCAAAGGGAGCCAGATGCCAGCGAACCTGTTCCTGCCGGGCATAGCTGCCGCCGAGCACATTCCATAGCAGATCCGCATGGAGGTGGTGGTACTCTTGCACGGCCAACATACCGTCCTTGAACTGCAATCCGCTATAATTTATCCGTGCGCCGACCCACGGGGTGAACCACTTGCCGAGGGCAAAGCTGTACGAGGGTTTCAGCCTCCCGAACAGGTCTTCGCAGCCGAGCGGGGTGCCGAGAAAGGCCGTCGTGCCTCCGGCTATACTGACGAACCAGTTACCGTTCCCCCGTGCCGGAACGACCACTCCGTCAAGGTATGAGGGCTGTAACGGCTGCAACAGTTCTGTGTCATCGTAACGGAACGTGCAGCGTACAGTATCCTTCTCCGTGGGTTGTACATCCGCACGGGCTTGCAGCGTACAGAACGCCGCAAAGATAAAGATGATATTCTTTGTCATAATTCCAATGTTTTTAATTATAATCTATTCGGTTTCCAAACATTCTTTGCCGTTTATCGTTTGGGCTTTTTGCCGATGGCCGGACGCATCATGCGGCTCGCCATTCTCATGCAGCGGAGCGCCCATGCCCGGTTGTCCTCGTCGTCATCGCGTCCCCATTTGAGGTCACTGCCGCCACCACCTCCGCCATGTGTTTCGGCAAATGTAGTGGCATCATCGACCATGCCGAGGAACAACAGTGTGGCGCAGTGCATGACTTCCGTGCCTTGTTCTGCCACGGAGCGCACGAGCGTGTCATCGAACAGTTGCCGTTCGGAGGGCTTCATACGTGCCGAAAGTTCCCGCCACTCATCGACCATGTTTTCCAGCATGGCATCCTTGAGCAGGCTGTCCACTTTGGAATGTACATCACGGGTGTATTCGTAGGCTTCTTCCTTAAGCTGTTCCGTGCGTTCCTGAATGGCATCCATATTCTCTTTGAGGTCGGAAAGCTGTCGGTCGGCAGTCCGTAACTTCTCCTGTTTGTCTGCCAGTTTCCCTTGGATAGCGACCAGTTCTTTTTCGAGTTTCTCTTTCTCGGCGAATATGGCCAAGGCATCGTCTTTTCGGGAGTTCATGTCATTTTCGAGTGCTGCCAGTTGGGCCTCCTTTTCGGATTTCTCTCGTCGCAGATTTTCCACCATTGAAGTGAGACCTTTTACCCTGCGCTCTGCCAGCCGTATATCCGAATGAAGATCGGAAAGCACTTTTTGGTGGCGGTCAATATTCTCCTCGATAGTTGTACACTCTTCCGAGAGCATACGGCGGTATTCTTCCGTCGTCCTGTGCCGTGCGCCGGTCTCGGCGACGCTCCGGCCTCTCGCCATTCCCCATTTCGTGTTGACCTCGGCGAAAAAGTCCGTATGGAGCTGTTTCATCCTTGCGCTATATTCGAACTTGTCCTTTCCGGCGAATATCTCCTTGTACGCAAACTTCCCGTCTTTAATCGGCAGAAGCGTGCAATGCACGTGCGGGTTCAACTCATCGAGGTGTACTATGAAGGCGGCGACATTCTGTTCGCCGTATCTGCCACAAACGAATGAATAGACATCCTTGGCCCAGCGTTCGATGTCGCTCTTCCTTTTGATGCAGGTATTGTCCGCACCTTTTTCAAAATCCACCTTCTGCGTGCCGAAAGCGAGTTCGTGCATCCGCTCCCGCGAACCGCCGAAGATAATGTTTACCACCGTTCGGTACTTCGGTTCAATCAGTCCCTCATTTGGGTCCTTGATTCCGCGACGGTCCAATATGTCCGCTATCCGTTCCGGGATATTGCGGCTCGTGTCGATGGGGCGAACCTTTCCTCCGGGCACAATCTCGAAATTCAGATGTTTGCGGGTGGGGTCGTAGTTACCCTTGCTCATGGCGTACTGCTCCGCCTCTTTGCTGCGATTGCGCAGGTGTTCGTTGCCTTGGGCGGCAGTGATCCCTTTCGACACCTGAACGTCAAGAACCTGTTTTGCATTTGCCATACTGTTTCCGTGTTGTTTCGGACAATCCTCCGTGTCCCAGCTTGCTGCTTGTACGGACACCCTTCCCACCGACGAATGTCGGTCGGGGTATTAGGCTCCCCCTTCCCTTTGTTCAGTGGCAGGCGGGCAAGCCCGGATGCCTGCTATAACTGGAAGGATATTTGGACCGGAACCGGGGCGAATTACCCGTGGTTATACAATCTTTGTCCGCGAATCCCTGTTCAACTTTCTTCCTGCGCCTTCGCCAGAAGCGATAGAAAGGGTTTACGAAGCGATTCAAGGCGTTCCGTCTCTTCGTCCGTACCGAAGTCTGTTCCATTCGTCTTGCCGTCGATAATAAGCTCTGCAAGCTCTTTCGAGGCTTCGATGAATGCAGCCCACTCCCCACCAAGATCGAGCCGGAAGAATTGCACGAGCGGTGAGCCGTCGTCGAATCTTGACTTGCGCAGAACCCGCCAAAGGGCGGCATGGGCGATACACTCCAAAACGGTCTCACGCAATTGTTCTTCTGACCGGTGGGTATGCACGGATGTCGTACCGGAATGATTGTCCGGATAGGCCCGGCTGTCCCGTCCGGCTATCTCCGCCAAGGTCTGACGCATGATTTGTCCGCATGATTTGCCGACATCGAAAGAGGTTGCTTTGCCAATCACCCAATCGTACAGTATTCCTTGTATTCTTGCGGCAAAGTCCGTTTCTTTCTGTCCACTGTCCGGCATGTCAGGCGTACCGATTCGCAGGTGCATGGTAATGATGACGCTTTTCGCCAGCCGGATACGTTCCAACTGCCCGAATGCTTCGAGCGTGTCCAGAAACGAGCGGACGGTGGCGCGGTGCCAATGCCACTCGGATGCAAGGTCGGAAACGGTCACATGGCACTGGCAGGGACCGAGGTCGTAGTCCTGTTTCCTTAAAAACGGGGAGACGAAACCTGCCAGCGATTTATCCAACAGGTCGCAGTAGGCTTCTGTTCTTGTTTTCCGCTCGCCGACTTTTTCTTTCAGATAGTCGAACACTTCCGTGTTGGCCAGTATGGTGGCGGGCGCTTCATTTCTATTTCTCATTTTCGTTCTGTTTTTGATGATTCATATCGTGCGGATTGTATGAACTGCCATTATCCGCATTATCGTGACAGTCTTGCGTGATGATACTATGATAACTGTCGGCTAATGCTCCGGGATATTCCAACCATTCGAGGAATTTGCGCATGTCTGTCCTTTCGGACATGACCCTTGCCGACGGGTAGAACAGGGCAGCCAAAAGAATAAAGGCGATGGTTACGGACATCGTGTACAGATGCGGCACGAAGCCGATGACCAATGCCAAGAGCGCAAACCAGACGAAACGTTTCGGCCGGTCGAGCAAACAGCGCATCCATCGGTCCGCCCGCCGGAAAGAGGCCCATGCGGCACACACAATGGTGGATGGCACAACACCGAACTCGCCGGGGTGTCCGCTCGTATAGACATAATGGAAGAGGAGCAATACGATAAGCAGCACATGGGTGTACAACCTGCGGGCCTTTTCGCTCCATATCATTTTATCGTAGAATTTTGCCATGAAGTAACGTCTGCTCCTGTACAACAGTGCCGGAAGGACGACAGGCATTGCAAGAAACACAAACTGTAATATAATCCAAGTCATAACAGGTAATAGGGTTTGGAGGGTATGTGAACGGGCCGTACCACGAGTTCCAAGCGGACAATCCCGTGGGTGGCCAAGCGGATAATGTTCTCGGTGTCTTCAGCTGTCAGGGACGATGCGCCTTTCTTCATCCGGGACTTGAATGTGCCGTTCTGCTTACGGTATGTAGCCAGTGCCGCGTCCAGATCATGCTCCGGAATCGTCCACGTCATGCCCCGGTCGTATGTGCCATGCGGTTTGCAAGCACGCAGTACCAGCGTGCGGGACACCAGGAAATCGGTCCGGTTGTTCCTCGGAATGACGTGCTCCTTGTAGAGGTTGTCATCGGCCACCTCTATCCATGTGCGGTATGTGTCGATGCAGAAAATCATCTGGCGATATATCGTGTTTCGCATAGGAACTGTTTTACATGAAATCCAACAGCACGTCTTCCAGCTCCTTCTTGTACTTGAAGCTGCCGTTTCCGGTGTGGAGTTTCAAGTCGAGAGACAGGTCGCCGTACATCAGTTCCAACGAATCGTAAACGGTCGCGATGACGCGGTTTACCTTGCCGTCCGCGTCTGTCCGGGCGTTCATCTTGAACATTTGTCCGAAAGCGGGATTGGAGTAGGCACAGGTGCTATGACCGGATTTTTCCAATCCGACCGGCACATGGTGGTAGAGCGTGATCAGCTCCATGTCGTCCTCGAATATGTCCATGACCTCCTCCAAATCATAGGGGTCCCGCAACGGAAATGTGAGCAGAACGTAGTCACCGTAAAACTGCGGCTCCTCCATTGTCGCCACATTGAGAAGCTGCGGCATTTGCAGGGGCACGAACGACATAAAGTCATCCAGAAAGTGTCGTAACATAATCATATATCGTTTATTTTGTGAATAGGCTTTTACAAAGAGGCGATGAATATCTCCATGAGCATACCGGGCAGCTCGTCCAACCGATTTCTCTCCGATGGCAGGATTTTACGCAGTGTCTCGAAAGCGCCGGGTGTTTCGGTCGCAATCCGGTCGAGGGCTTTCTTATCATCCGGGGAGAGAAGCGTCATACAGAGGCCGTCCAAGGAAGCGTAGGGCTGGAGTATCATCCAGATGTAGGCGTGCGCCTGTTCGGGTGTCGCGACTTCGCCCCGATGTATGTCGTCGAGACAGGTACGCACGTTCTGTATCAGTCGGCGGTCGGCACGCAGGGCCATGTATATCAGGGCCTCCTTGTAGGTAATCTCTTTGCGTCCGGCAGCGAGAAACACCTCGGAACAGCACTTCTCCGTGTCGCGGGTAATGTCGGCCATGTTTGCACTGCCGGAATCGTGCAGACCGGACAGAAAAGCGCGAAAAACGGCGTCTTCTTTCTCGATGAATCTCTTGAGGTCACGACTGTCGTGTATGCCGTCGTTCAGGGTTCCGGCAAGCAACTTACGATATGCCGACAGCGTTTGCTCCTTGTTGCCACGGTAGGCAGGCCGTTTATCCAGTGCTGCGAAAAACGGACGGATCTCCTCGGCGGAACGGTGTAGTTCCACGTCTTCAGCATAGGGAGAGAACCGCTCTTTCAGGCTCAACACTTCCTTGTAGGTGCGCGGTTTCGACAGGGCCAACCGGGAAAGTTCCGAGCAAATGGAATCGTGTAACAGACGACATTCTTTCCGTGTGCCGGAATGGACCTGACGTGCCGTGTCCTGCCGAATGGCTGCAGCCACGGAATCTTTCAAGGTTTGCCATTTCCCGATACATACGGTCAGCTCTTCAAAGGAAAATTCTTGGGACTTGCGTATCTCGGAGAGGTACTCTCTGTACAGACCGGCAGGTGTGTCTTGGGGTTCCACCAGTGATTTGCCGTTCGGACCGTCGCATGACGGGAATGTAAAAACGGCAATCGAAGCGGCAGAAAGTCCAGCAATGGAAAGTATGATTTTTAAGTATGATTTTCTACTATTCATTGTTCAATTTTGAATTTTATAGCGCAAATCTAAGTATTATTTTCAAGATGGCAAGTGTTGAAATTTGTTTTATAAGCCATTTTTAACATTGTACTTAATAGTTTGATTTTCAGTGAAAACAAGTGAAGAAAACGGGAGGTTTAAGTGCTTTATTCGATTTTCCGTTCAAAGTATGGTTTAGTTTAAAATAAAACTGTTATATTTGTACTTGTTATCATAGAAGTGTACAATGAGATGGCAAAAGTAGGTTACATATTTAAGGCGGATCGTTACGACGGGTTCGAGGCTGACAAAGAATGGATGCAGAAGTACGGCTGTGTACAAGTGATAGAGGAACCGGTCGAAAGCGAGGCGCTACGGCCTAAATGGAAACAGCTTGTGGCGAGCCTCGAAAGGGGCGACGAGGTAGTGGTGGCCAAATTCAGCAATGCCCTCCGAGGGTCGCGCGAACTGTCGGCTTTCATTGAGTTGTGCCGTATCAAGGTGGTACGCATCATATCCATCCATGACCGGATCGACTCACGGGGTAAACTGTTTCCCGAAACGACGGTTGCCGATGTGCTGGAGATGTTCGGGGCGCTTCCCGAAGAGGTGGCGATACTGCGATATTCGTCCGCACATGTCTTGAGCCTGCAACAGAACGCGAAGATTCCGAAGAAAACGATGAAGGCTATGGATAAGGCCGACAAAGAAAATGCTATTGTTGACATGTATGTCAACGGTCATTCGTTCGAGGACATCATGGCGGTAAGCGGGTACAGTAGCCGGAGTTCGGTGTTCAGCGTGCTCAACAGACATGGAGTAAAGCTCAATAGAGGAAAATTCAAAGGACCGTTGGGCAAGCGTAAGCCGAAAGATGAGCAATGAGTTTTTACATTCTCGTGCGGATTAAATATTTTTGAGAATTAGGATTAATCCTTTCTATTCTCGTTGATTTTATAGTGTTTTGCATTAACTTTAAGTATTATAGAATATGGGAGAACTTATCGTTTTTATAGTGGTTTTCTATGTTATCGGAAAGATTCTGAAAGCTATATTCGGAGGTTTCAGCAAGAGCGATTACCATCATGACCGGTAAACGGGGGCTGGGTTCTTGCCGGCCTTGGTTACAGGATCGGGATTTGTATGTTTTATACTCCATTCCTTTTATCAGCGGTTGTCCGTATGTCTGGCGGGAGTAAAACGGTTTGTATAAATTACTGATATGAATGAACAATGAAGACTTATCTTATCTTGTTTTTGGCTATCGTTTTTGAAACCGTAGCCACCTCTTTTTTGAAACAGAGCGAACAGTTTACCAAACTCGTTCCATCCGTATTGACCATTTTGGGGTACGCGGCGGCTTTCTATTGCCTGAGTGTCGTACTGAAGAGCATCCCGGTAGGCATAGCTTACGCCATTTGGTCGGGAGTGGGTATCATTCTTATTGCGCTTATCGGCTTTTTCGTTTTCAAACAGCACCTTGACATGGCTGCCATTATCGGGCTGGCCCTGATTATTGCCGGAGTGGTCGTCATCAATGTTTTCTCTGACTCGGTTTCCCATTGATGGAAGTGTCCCGTCATTGTGTTCTATACCAAACGAAAAGAAAGAAATCATGTTTTTCATCAGCATGGTTTCTTTCTTTTTTCAGCATTATAGGAAGGAGTCAAATATATACATTCAACATAAGATACAAGTATGCCTTTTCGTCCTTACTGTTATGATGCTCAAGTTCGAATTGTACCTTATCTTCACGGGCCAACCAGCCAATAGCACTACCCAACTCGGCATCATCCATCCCTGTAATTTTCTTTATCTCTGAAAATTCCCATTTACGGAGATGGTCACTATTCAATAAACGCCAAACTTTACCAGCGTTCTCGCCAATGATGTATTTATCCATAAATTATAATATATTTATTGTTATATGCATATAATATGTTATGCAAATGTACAGTTTTGATAACGAATTATTGTTTATGCCCCATTAATGTTTATTAATACATCATGCATTTGGCGGAATTTTTATTCCGGATAACTGCTCAGAATGCCGCTACCAATCAAACTTTTTTGATAGCGGCATTTTACATGGAACCTAAATCCGAAAAAATTACCTGCAAATTATGGCACGTTGCCGGGAATATATCCAAAATGTAACGACAATCACTAAAGTCGTCAGAATTTCAGACAACGGTAAGGCGAGCCAAATTCCTTTTACTCCCATTATGGCAGGTAATACCATGAAGCACGGAACCAGAAAAACAAATCCACGTAAGACTGCAAATGTTATGGCCGGCTTTACCCGTTCCATGCTCTGATAATATCCAATAATGGAGAGATTCAAAATAAAGAAGATGAACCCCGTGCCATAATAAGGGAATCCTTCTATCGCTATGCGTGCGGCAGTATTGTCAATGCGCAGGAACAGTCCGACAAGCAATTCAGGAAACAGGATAAAGGCGGCAGTAGAAATGACTCCGCAAACTAATGCCGCAAACACGGAAACGCGTAAGGCGGAACGAACTCTTTCCGTGCTTCCTGTGCCGAAATTGTAACTGATAATAGGCTGGGCAGATTGGGCAATAGCGTTACCTATCATGAAGACGAACGGGAGATAATAACAGCTTACTCCGAAAGCACCTACTCCGTCATCTCCCAAATGGCGCATGAATACATGGTTACCGATGAACAGCAATATCGCCATTGTCAATTCGCCTAACAAGGCGGATGAGCCTATCTTGCACTGCATTCCTATATCATGGAAGAAGAACAAAATCCTTTTTCTACCCAGACGGAGAGAATGCAAACGAGTGTCACGGGCATAGAACAACAAGTAACCCATCGCCACTGCTGCCCCGGCCAAACAACTCAGGGAGGTAGCAAATGCCGCCCCCATCACTCCCCAGCCCAGCGGGAAGATGAACAGCCAGTCAAGAACGACATTCACCACTGCGGCTATGATACTGCACCACATGGCAAGTTTCGGAGCACCATCCAGCCGCATGGCAAACAAGGCAACGGCAATCCACAACTCGAACAGCAGAGACGGGGAAAACCAGACCAGATAATCGACAACCAGCGGCAGCAAATGCTCCGACGAGCCAAGCATACGGGCGGTTTCTTCGGGAAACGCCAGAATGAATCCCCCGACGGTCACGGATATGAGCGTCACGAAAAGCATGGCTTGAGTGATGGTCGCACGTGCCAAAACGGTTTTCCCTTTCGACAAGTAAATGGAAGCGATTACGGAACAACCTGCCCCCATCATCAGCCCGGCACCCATGAGTGACATCAGCAGAGGGACGCAGATATTTACAGCCGCAATCCCGTCGCTGCCCACGCCGTGTCCCACGAAAATCCCGTCGATGGTCGTTACCGCCGACATACTTAACATTCCCAACAGAGTGGGGAAAAACAGTTTCTTAAACAGAATGGAAACTTTCTCATTCCCAAAATCAATCACTTTTTCTTTCATACGTCTTTGTATTTTATGTTATATGGTTTACCTCCGGCAGAAAATGACGGAAGCCGGATAAGACGATGGTTTTACCCAGTCATCTTATCCGGCTTCCATAGCCCTCCGATGAGGATTATAAAATGTCCTTTGCGTTATTTCGCCGCAAAGGTGAGCCAAAGATTTGACTTATCCAAAAAAAGTTGCATTTTTGTACATTGCTATTTTTCTTACAAAGATATGACAAAAGCAGGGATTCTTACCCGGATTGCACAGCAGACCGGATTACAGAATGATGACCCGGCATCATTCGGATTTCCACTTTGGAATAGGGCTATTTTTCTTCATATTCCTCTATACGGAACCGATAGACAGTCACATTCAATAAATCATAACTTGCCCGATAAGCCACTGCACGTATTGCCATTCCGTCATTCGCTTCAAGAATATATTCATTTTTACTATTGTTCATACGATACCACATGCCATTTTGACTATAAATGAATCTTATAGAATTTGTTTCAGACTGGTAATCCCAACTGATTTTATATTTGGCAGTTTCACCTTTATGGAAAGAGAAGGTACACGTATGTTCGTCATAGTTGATATAGTCCAAATCCGTAATCTCTTCCTTATAGAAATTCAAGACTGCAACTTTACCTAAAGTATCATAGGCAAGCTGTACATAGTTTTCCGGAATACACTGATATTTAAAGGTCTCGCCCAAATGTAATTTAGGCAGTGGAGTATATTCTCCTATTTCATCATTGTCGCAAGACTGGCTTACACAAATCATAGACAAACACAACAATATAGTAAATATCTTGTTCATTTTCTTTTATTTAAAGTTATTAAAAATTTCCACTTCATTCCTCATGAACGAAGTGGAAAAATTGAATATGCAATGTGCGAAGTGGTTAAACTGTTTACCCATTCCGCTTCTTTTTACCGTTTTATCATCGGTACATGGCATTATTTGTTTTTATATGATTCAAAGTGCCCGTCCTTTGAAAACATCAGACTTGCCGGAAGGGAGTAAAACTCCGTAAAGCGTAACCCGGTTGGAGTGGAAATTGGGATTTACCGTTACAGAAGCCATGTAGCTGTTTTTGGGTAACGATATGTCCACCATTGCCGAGAGTCCTGTCCCAGAGACACTCATGGTAAGGATAACATTCCCTTTCTTGTCCGTCTTCAGCTTGATATTGGAAGCCCTTCCTTCAAGCGTTATTCCCCCGACACCGTTCGGGCCTCCACCATAGAAAGGCGCTATCTGTATGACGGCCTTGTCGTCCGACAGGGAGACAAAATTCGTGTTGGAAGTGACAAAGGCCGTTTCTCCCCGTTTGAAGGACAGCCTGTTTGCTTCCAGTACAAAGTCCAATTGCTCCAAGGCTGTAAAGGCTTCCACCGACCGGATAGAGTCCTGTATCGCCTCGATACGTTTTTCCACTTCACGCTTCTGGGCGCTTTCCTGTTCCGCTTTCGTATAAATGCGCCGTTCCGTCTGCGCTCCGGCTGCCACGGCACTTGCCAGCAGCATAACCAATAAAATCAATCTTTTATCCATAGTGCAAAAATTTATTGTATGCTTACATTGTTTCCGTCATCATCCGAATTTTCGGTCTCCTCATTGTTTTCAGACGAGGTGCGGTAATACCCGCCGTCCTCCCATGTAGCCACGGTACCTCGATGCGTGTACCACTGCCACTTGAGCTTTACATACACTTTCTCATTCTTTCCCTCCGTAACCTCTTCCATATTGAAGGAAGCGGTGGCGGTCCCCATTCTTGTCCGGACGGTATCGGCAAAGGCGTTGTGCCGCAGGGTCAGGAAAATGGTATCGGCCGTACTCTTCACATCGTCGTAAACCACGTTCACCAGATGCGAGGTATTCGAGGACGGATTGTATTCCAGTCCGAGCCTCATGTTGAGATAACCTCCGCCGAACCACGCATCCTTTACCTGTACCGGCTCATCGCCCAGCTCTTCATCGTCCGTATCGGAGGCCCGAACGATGTCCTTCGCCAGGAGCTGGTAGTATTTGTTGATCCTGACGCGGTAGGTGTTTATATCCTCCCGGTCCAGAATACTACAGTTGACAAACACCCGTTCGCCGTCCGTCAGGTCATGCCCGACAGAAGACTCGTCAGGAATCAACACATTCCCCTTGTCCGTGGTGATAGTTCCTTCACCGGCAACTCCCATACTGACAGAACCCGTATAAGGGGCAGGGACACGCACATACTTCTCGTCATCCGAACAGGAGGACAGAACAAACGGTAATGATACCGCAACAAGCAGCACCATACCCGACATCAAAATACTTTTTCTACCCATAACTATTCCTATTATTAAATTAAACAACCGTCTCTTTCATTCTCTTCTTCGTCCGCAGGAACAGGCAGACCGCCAGCAAAAGGGAGAGGACGTCCGCCACGGGCTGTGCCGCCACCGCCCCGCCCAACCGGAAGAGCCGGTCGAACAGCAGCAGGCACGGAATGAAGATGATGCCTTGCCGGCTGATGGAAAGCAGGAACGAGTACCCGGCCGCACCGACAGCCTGCAAAGCATTGATATAGATAAATAACACACCCATCACCGGACCGGACAGCAACAGGGTCCGGACGAACGGGACGCCGTATTCCCTGATACTTTCCGAGTCGATGAAACAGGCGACTAACGAATCGGAGAACCATCCGCACAGCAAGGTAAGCGAGATTCCCATCCCCAGTCCGGCCAGCAGGGACAACCGCATGACTGCCTTGAAGCGGTCCCAACGCCGGGCGCCGTAGCAATAGCCCAATAGCGGCTGTATGCCCTGCCCCAGTCCGAGCTGCACGAGGACGACCATCATGATGACCTTCGAGGCGACTCCCATAGCGGCGACCACCCTGTCGCCGTAGGAGACCAGACAGACATTCAGAATGATGGTCGAGACACTCATCATGATGCAGTTCAGCGAGGCGGGAATGCCGATGGCAAATACCGGAGCCGCCGTTTCCGCTTTCAGGTTGAAGCGGGACAGGGATATGGTCAGGCCGGAACGTTTGCCTGTCAGCAGGAGAACGTAATATGCGGTGGCTACCGTATAACCGATGACCGTGGCCCATGCCGCGCCGGCAATGCCGTAATCGAGCCACAGTATGAACACAGGGTCGAGCACGATGTTCAGCACGGTACCGATCAGCACCCCGTTCATGGCCTCTTTCGACTTTCCCTCGGCCCGGACGATGTTGCTGAAAGCCGTGGAGACGATGACGAAGGGGGCGCTCCACGCCACACACGACAGGTAAGTCCGCGCATAGCCTTCCGTGTTCCCGCTCGCCCCTATCCACTGTAAGATATAGTCCATGCCCGACAGAAAGACGAGGATACAGAGAATGCCCGTGAAAACAGACATCCAGAAACAGAAGGAACCGACCGTGCGGGCGAAATCGTCTCTCCCTTCCCCGAAGGCACGGGAGATGACGGACGTGCCGCCTATGCCGTAGAGTGTCCCGATGGCCATGAAGAGCAGGAACACGGGGGTGGCCAGCGACACGGCGGCCACCTGCATCTCGTCTCCCGTCTGCCCGATAAAGAAGGTGTCGGCCACATTGTAAATCAACGTGACGAGCATACTCAGGACGGCGGGAACCGCGTTCACCAGCACCGCTTTCGCTACCGGCATGTCTTCAAAGGCCTGTTTCGTATCCATATCTTTTTATCTTTTGTTACTTGATTCCGCCACCCAGGGCATGGTAAAGGCTGATTACGCCCTGAATCTCCTCGTACTTGTCCGACACCTCCGTCAGCTGTGCCTGCAGGAGCGTCTGCTGGGCGGTCAGCACTTCCAGATAGTTCGTGTTGCCGTGCTCCATCAGCAGCTGCGTGCTGCGTACAGCCGTCTCCAGCGTCTCCACTTTCCGGCTGTCCAGTTCCAGACTTTTCCGCGCCGTCTGCCACTGCGTCAGGGCGTTGTTCACCTCCGCCCCGGCGTCCAGCAGCTTCTGCCGGAAAGCGACCAGCGCTTCCTGCTGCTGTGCCTTGGCGATCTTCAGGTTGGCCACGTTACGCCCCCGGTTGAAGAGCGGCTGTACCAGCGAGCCGACCGCATTGAGCAGCCAGTCGCCCGGATTGACGATACCCGTCCCCGAACTGTTGGTCCATCCCGCCGAGCCGCTCAGCGTAATCTGGGGATAGAATGACGAGCGGGCCTTGTTGGTGGCATAAAACGCTTCGGCCAGCTGCCATTCCGCCTGCCGCACGTCGGGACGCCTGCCAAGCAGCTGCACGGGAACCCCGACGGACAATTCTTCCGGAAATGAAAGTTCCAGCAGCCGGCCCCGCTCGATCTCTGTCGGCACAATGCCCAGCAGCGTCGAGAAGGAGTTCTCCAGTTCGTGCAACTGCCTTTCCAGAGAGAGGACGGAGGATTCGGCTTCCAGCCGGCTCGCTTCCGCCTGTGCCACGGCTGCGTCGTCCCTTTCCCCTGCACGTTTCAAGGCTTTCATGGCACGCACGTTCTCCCCCCACTTGCGTGCCGTCTCACGGGTGATGGCCAGTTTCCTGTCCAATGCGAGAAGCGAGTAGTAGGTTTCGGCTATGGTCGCCACCAGCTGTGTCTGCACGGCCTGCTCGTAGGCACGGCTTGCTTCCAGTGCCGCACGGCTTCCCTTCTTCGCGTTACGCAGCCCGCCGAATGCGTCGATTTCCCATTCGGCCGTACCCCCTAATGAATAGGTCTTCGACGGCTTTGCCCCGCCGAAGCTGCCCAGCGAGCCTTGCGGCGTCAGCGAGACGGAAGGCAGGAAAGCCAGCCGGGAGGCTTGCAGCGAGGCTTGCGCCTCTTCCGTGAGAAGCCGGGCCGTCTGAATGTCGCTGTTCTTTTCCAATCCCACCTCTATCCATTTTACCAGCAAGGAATCGGTAAAGAGTTCCCGCCATGAGAGGTCGGCCAGCGAGGAGGTGTCCTGCATGGCCTCCGGCACGTCGCGGTAAAGGCTGTCCACCGGAAGCGATTCCGGACGGTGGTAGTTCGTATATATTCCGCAGCCGCTGAACAGCAACAGGGCCGGCAGAAAGATGATTATCCGTTTATAGTCCATATTTTCTCCATTTTAATCAAAAGTAATAACAGGGGACGGAAACGAAGAAACGCTCCTTTTCTGTCCGGGGATCACGGTCCATTTCTATGGTGTTGTCCCTCACGAGCCAGCCTATCGCTGTGTTCAGTTCCCTGTCGCTAAGGCTCGTGGCGGACTTTAATTCCTCATAGCTCCAATAAGTGTGTTGCCTGGAGGTGAGCAGTTCCCAGACAATGCCGGCATTCCGGCCTATCATGTTCTTGTCCATTTCTATTTCGTTTATAAATTCTTATCCATAGTTTCAATGCTTCCGTTTGGGCATCACCCGCTCTTCTATGCTCTGGAAGACGATAAACAGCACGGGGACGACAAACAGCAGGGCGACCGTCCCGATCAGCATACCGCCGACAGTACCCACACCGAGCGAGATGTTGCCGTTGGCTCCCGCACCGGTGGCCACCACCAGCGGCAGCAGGCCGATAATCATGGTCAGCGCCGTCATCAGGATCGGACGCAGGCGGACGGCGGCAGCCGAAAGGGCCGCCTGTGCGATGCCCATGCCGTGACGGCGGCGTTCCGAGGCGTATTCGGTCAGCAGGATAGCGGTCTTGGCCAGCAGTCCGATGAGCATGATAAGCCCCGTCTGCATGTAGATGTTGTTCTCCACACCGAATATCTTGGCGAACAGGAAACTGCCCGCCAGTCCGAACGGAATGGAAAGCATGACCGCCAAAGGTATGAACAGGCTCTCGTAAAGCGAGCAGAGAATGATATAGACGAAAATGATACAGATGATGAAGATAACCATGATGGACGTGCCTGACGAAGCCTCCTCACGCGAGGTTCCGCCGAACTCGAAGCCATAGCCCGCCGGCAGGGTTTCCCTGGCCACCTCCTGCACGGCCCGTATGGCGTCTCCTGAACTATACCCCGTGGCTGCCGAGGCGTTCACCGAGATGGTGCTGAACAGATTGAAACGGCTCAGGATTTCAGGCCCGTAGGTCTTGGTCAGCGTAACGAACTGCCCGACGGGAGCCATGTCGCCGGAGGAGGCACGCACGTACATGTTGTTGAGCGACTCCGTGTCAAGCCGGTATTCGGGTCTGGCCTGCACCATGACGCGGTATATCTTGGAGAAGCGGTTGACGTTGGAGGCGTAGTTGCCGCCCACATAGCAGGACAGGACATCCAGCACGTCCGAGGGCGATATGCCCGCACGCTTGCAACGTGCGGCGTCCACTTCCACGAGGTATTGGGGGAAGCGGGTGTCGAACGTGGTCACGGCACTCTGTATTTCAGGACGGGCGTTTAAAGCCGCTATAAAATCCTTGGTATAAGAGAACAGCGTCTCGATGTCGCCACCCTTCTGGTCCTGCACGTAGATTTCAAGCCCGTTGGTCATGCCGTAACCCATAATCATGGGGGGTGCGAAGGCGAATATCTGCGCGTTCTTGATGTCGGCAGTCCGGGCCATCACCTGACCGATGACGGCATCCTTGCTGTCCGCTTTTCCTTTACGTTCGTCCCAGTCCTTGAGACGGACAATGAACGTACCTCCCGCGCTGCTCTGTCCGCCGCCCATCATGTTGTATCCGCCTACACGGGCATAGAGGTCTATCTGGGGAATGTCGTTGATGCGCTTTTCCACTTCCTCCAGAATGCTTTTGGTCTCGGCCAGCGTGCTGCCCGGAGCGGTAGTGATGGACACGAACACCGTACCGGTGTCTTCATCAGGGATCAGTCCCGTCTTGGTGGTCCGGATAAGCACGAACAGCAGTACGCAGGCTGCCGCCAGGGCTACCCCTACCATCCATTTGCGGCGGAAGAAGTATTTCACGGCCGTCTTGTATTTATTCACCATCCGGCCGAAAGCCGTGTCGAAAGCGATATGGAAACGGGACGAGAAACTCAGTTTCTTCCCTTCCTCCGCCTGCATGTGCGGTGTCATGATAAGGGCGCACAATGCCGGGCTGAGTGTCAGGGCGTTTACAGCGGAGATACCTACGGCCACGGCCATCGTAAGACCGAACTGGGTGTAGAACGTACCCGTGGTACCACCCATGAAACTGACCGGAATGAACACCGCCATGAACACCAGCGTCGTGGTGATGATGGCTGCGGTGATACCGCCCATCGCGTCCACGGTGGCCTCGTATGGGGACTTGTAGCCTTCATCGAACTTCGCCTGTACGGCTTCCACCACCACGATGGAGTCGTCCACCACCGTTCCGATAACCAGCACCAGTGCGAAAAGCGTCAGCAGGTTGATACTGAAACCCGCCACATAGAGGAAGGCGAACGTGCCGACGAGCGAGACGAAGATACCCACCAGCGGGATAAAAGTGGAACGCACGCTCTGCAGGAACACGTACACCACGATAATGACTAAGATAATCGCCTCAATGAGCGTCTTGATAACGTTCTTGATGGAGGCGTCGAGGAAGGACTTCACGCTCATCATGTTCTCCAGCACCAGACCTTCGGGCAGGTCCGCCCGTATCTCGTCCACCACCCCGTTGATTTCCTCGATAATCTCGTTGGCGTTGGAACCGGCCGTCTGCATCACCATGAACGTGGCGCCGGGATAACCGGACACGCCGCCGCTGAAATTGTAGGACGTGGTGCCCAGCTCGATGTCGGCCACATCCTTCAGGCGCAGGGTGTTTCCGCCTTCGGTAGTCCGGATAACCATTTCCCCGAATTCCTCGCCCGTTTCGTAGCGCCCCCTGTACTTCAAGGTATATTGGAACGTGTTCTCCGAGTCCTCGCCCAGCGTACCGGTGGACGCCTCGATATTCTGCTCGCCCAGCACGGTAATGATGTCCGACGGTACAAGGCCGTACTGCGCCATCACGTCGGGTTTCAGCCAGATACGCATGGCATAGTCATTGCCCATCACCATGACCTCGCCCACACCGGAGATGCGCTGGATACGCGGCACGACGTTTATCTTGAGATAGTTGGCAAGGAATTTCTCGTCATAGTCGCCGTTGGTGCAGTAAAGCGACATGAGCTGCAACTGGCTGTTCTGCCGTTTCTGCGCCGTGACTCCGATTTTGGTTACTTCACTGGGGAGCGTGCCCTGCGCCTTGGTCACACGGTTCTGCACGTTGACGGCGGCCATGTCCGGGTCGGTTCCCTGCTTGAAATAGACGTTGATGCTGCCGCTGCCGGTATTGGTGGCCGAGGAGGTCATGTACATCATGTTCTCCACGCCGTTGATCTCTTCCTCCAGCGGCACGATAACCGCTTTCTGCACGGTTGCCGCGCTGGCTCCGGTGTAGGTGGCGGACACCTGCACGGTCGGAGGAGCTATATCGGGGTATTGCTCCATCGGAAGGTTGACAAGCCCGATGATTCCCAGCATGAGTATCAGTGCCGAGATACATGCCGCCAGAATGGGACGGTCTATGAACAGTTTCGGTTTCATTCCATCTCCTCCTTTCTTACTGTGCGGCGGCATCGCCGGCATCCGCGGTTATTTGATTCACAGAAACACCGTCACGCAGCAGTCCCGCCCCTTCGGCGATAATCACGTCGCCCGTTTCCAGACCGGATTCCACGATATACTCCTTCCCGTCGTTGATGCCGAACACCGTAATCTGTGCGGATTTGGTTTTCCCGTCCACGACCTTGTAGACGAACACCTTGTCCTGCAATTCGTATGTGGCGGTCTGGGGAATGACGATGCAGCCTTTTTTCTCGTAGGGGAACCGTATATTCCCCGTGCCGCCGCTGCGCAGGATACGCTCCGGATTCGGGAAGACCGCCCGCAACGTGACAGCACCCGTCGAGGTGTCTATAATACCGCTGATGGCGTCAATACGGCCTTTTTCCGGATATTCGCTCCCGTCGCTCAACCATAGCCCGACCTGGGGCATTGTTTCCAAGGCGTTCGTCAGAGAACCGTTCTGACGCGAGAGGGAGAGTATCTGCTTCTCCGTCATGGAGAAATAGACATACATCTCCCCGTTGTCCGAGACGGAAATCAGGGGCGAGGAGATGGAAGGACTGACCAGCGCACCGATACGGTAGGAACTCATGCCGGCAGTGCCGTCCACCGGACTTTTGATTTCCGTGTAGGAAAGGTTGTTCTGCGCGTTGGTCAACTCCGCGCGGGCCTGTGCCAGGGAGGCTTTCGCAGACCGGAGCGAGTTACGTGCCGTTTGCAAGTCGAACTGGGAAACCACGTTCTCCTTGAAGAGTTCCTCCTTGCTGTCGGCCGTCATCTGCGCCGTGGCGACATTCGCCTCCGCCGTCTCCACATTGGCCATAGCAGTTTCCAAAGCTGCCTTGTACGGTATCTGGTCAATCACAAACAAGGTTTGTCCTTTTTTCACGGCAGCCCCCTCGTTGACGCGGACTTCGGTTATCAGCCCCGAAATCTGCGGGTAAATCCCCACGTCCTGTTTCCCCTGAATGGTCGCCGAGAAACTGGAGTACAGGGTCCTGTCCGAAAGGGTTACATTCAGGGTCTTGTAATCGCCGCCGTCCGGCCGGCCCTGCTGCTCTTTGCAAGAAACGGCAAGGGTCAAGATACTTGTCAGTATCAAACTGTTAAACAAATTTGTCTTCATTTTCATATTGGATTTCTACTAAAACATTATTCAGTCGCTCTCTTCCCTCGCCGGTGCAGATACCCGCCAGATAGGTAAGAATGGCGTTGGTGTAAATTTCCGCCTGCCTGTTCTCGTCACCGTCTCCGGAAGGCACCGTGAGCAAGGTTTTCTCAAAAAACTGGAAGGCAAATTCAAAATTGCTTTCCGGCTGTATCAGCCTCATTCTTTTAGCCTCCTCGAAGTGTCCGTAGCACATTTTGCACAGCGGGGTGCGGTACTCCTCCTCGAATAGCACGAGGGCATCAGGGTATTTCGGAATATCCTTCCGGAAAGCCGGATAGAACATTCTGGAGAAAGCGTATGCACCGTAATTCATGCAAACAATCGCCTCTATGGGACCGGCCGAATCGCACCGCCCCTCAATCCGCCTCCTGCTCGTTTCCAACCGGAATGTTACACACGCCTTCAAAAGGTCGCGCTTGCTTGGAAACGACTGGTAAAGCGTCCGTTTGGAGATGTGCAGGATTTCCGATATGAAATTCATGGAGGTATTCTTTATACCATATTTCAGGAAACACTCTGCGGCTGCTCCAATGATTCTTCTTCTTAACATATTGTTATTCATAATCATATATCTTTTTTGCAAAAATCGCAGTATTCCGTGGAAACTCTATTGTTCTACACAAGCCAAAATTTGTCATATTAAAACCAAATTCCTGTATTCAAAAATAATTATTTGTTATTTAGAACCTAAAATTGTCAATATGAAACCTAATCTCATAAAAGAAATAAAAATGCAGGTTCAAAGGGAGTTAGGACTTGCATTTTGTATTTATATTTGTTCCGCTATTGTTTATTTAATCTGTATATTATAAAATGGAAGCGATAAATTTCATGGATTTCGGACGGAAAAACAGGAACTGCTATACAAGTGAGGGGTTCGTGCTTTGGGAGATAACCGGCAATGAGAGCGGGATACCGGTCTTCCTGAAAGGGGACGGTACCAATATGATCGTGCATGTTCTCGTGTTGGCCGGAGAGATAAAAATGGGCAGGGAGGACAGGCTATATCTGTTGACGAAAAATTGTTTTGCCAATTTTATAGATTGCTCTTCACTGGTCATACAGGATATATCCGAAGATGCCCGGGCGTATGTGATGCTCTTTACCGCTCCGTTCATCACTTCCCTGCTGAAGAACACTCCGCCTTTCCCGCCTTCGTATGTATTGAAAGTAAAGGTGTGGCCCGTGTCCGTCATGTTTTCCGGAACCATAGAAACCCTTTTGAAAAGGGTGGAAAGCATGGTGGAGATTTTCAAGGACAATACCCATCATTTCCAGGCAGAAATGTTAAGGTGTACGCTGTGGATGTTCATGATGGACATGGCAAACGAGCATATCCGGCAGGAAATCGAGAGAGGAGAGTATGCGGAGACAGGCCGTAAGAATGTCCTGTTCAAACAGTTCATAAGACTTCTGCTCACCCATATACATGAAGAGCATTCCGTCGGTTGGTATGCCTCGCAGCTGTGTGTAACGCCCCAGTATCTGAACCGCACAGTAAAAAGCATATCACAAAAAACGGTTTATGAGCACATTTGCACTACGCTGACCGGGGCTGTCATAGAACAGCTGGAAAACACGGAACATCCCGTATCGCAGATTGCGGAGGATTTTCATTTTCCGGATTTGGCCACGATGACCAAGTTTTTCAAGAGGCAGACCGGAAAAACACCCACCAAATACAGACGGGAACACACCTTGTCATTGTGAAAGGATAGTAAAAAGGGAAAAAACGAGGCATAGAAGGGGGCATGATGTGTCGGAAAACGACTGTACGATGGTTGCACAAGATAGCAAATACCGCAACTGTATTTCGTGAACGGTTGCGGTATTTGTGTGTGTATGTCGTGCGCTATAAAAGGAAGACTTACCAAAGAGTAGCCGACAAAAGCCGGCTCTCTATGCTTTCCGCATACTCCAACGGGAACAAACTTGGATATATACATTTAATCCGTCACCTCCCAATAATAGCTTAACTCGTTCTCTTTAAGATTCTCCTTTGCGTATTGGTCGGCTTGTTCCCAAAGAGTATTGTAAAGTGCCGCCATATCCGGTCTGTTTTCATAGTATTGCCATATCTTATGGTTAAGTACCAATGTCAGTTCCGTCAAGAACTTGTAGTCCTCTTTCCACTCCTTGAAAGCCCTGTTGAAAGTGTCCAGAATAGCCGTCAACCCAAATCTGTCCGCTATTGAGAAATCTTCCCAAAAGGTTGTTTGTAACTCGTAACCGTTCTCTTGCATAAATTCTCTAAATGTCATACGCTCCAAATTTTAAAATTGATTATTTTTTTGTTTTTCCCTTTGGTACAATCCTGTACCGAAAGGTTGATTATTTTTCTGCCTACAGGATTGACGGTCGGTCCGGACAAGAAGGCTGCGAAAAATACACTCTCCAACAAAGTCGGAGAGGAAGATTTTTCGACAGCAAGCGTAAGCGGTTCTTGACAGGACAGACAAGCGGCAATCAAACTTTGCAGAAAAAATAAGCGGGCTTTCGGCATGGAGTGTTGGGAAACGGTCGTAAGGAGGATAAAACGGGGAAGCTAAAATGTTATAAAAGGATTGCTTTCCGGTTGGATAATCACGGTACAAAGGGGAACGGACCGCATTTCGATAAAAGGGAAAGAGCTATGAAGATATAAAGGGGCAATCCCGGCAAAAAAATTCAGGACACATCCATTGTCAATGTATCCTGAACCCACATAAGGTCGTCATCCGTACCGAATGTTTAAGAAACCCACTTGTAACCTTCGTCCGTCAGTTCAAAATATTCATCCATTCCCGGTTTCACAAAAAACATGATTTCAAAGGCTTCGTTGCTTCCACCTTCGGGTATCGTCATGTTGATTTCTCCATTGCGGGCTGTTCCTCTTCCCGTATTGAAACCTAAGTCTTCGTCCGCATAGGCGTAATGAAATTCCACATCCGGAAATATCGCGGAAAGTTTTTGGATAAGCTGTGGCACGCCATTCCATGCCGTATCAAACCAAAGTATGTTCGGCTCTTCAAAATTCTGGTGATAGGCATTCCATTTTGTACCCCATGTGGCGATAGACCACTCGTACCAAGTGGGATAACCGTATTTTTTCCGGTTTTCCAGATACGATGCTCCAAGCTGTAACGCTTCTTTTCTGTCCTTTTCCGCCAATCCTTCCATCCATTGAATGGTTCTCAAAGCATCATCGTCCAATAAAAAATAGAATGGCTTCAGCTGCATTGCTTTAAGATATTTCATACCCAAATCTCCACTGCTATTTTTTTCTATCAACAGTTCTTCAGGCATAGGAATGATGTTGTTGAAGTCAATGTAACAAGGCGTATTGTCATCATCGGTTTTACCTTTTAAGAAATTCATTACTTTTTGTACTGTTTCCCGGTCTGCGTTTATTTCTAAACGGTTTGTCACATGATTAGGCATAATCTTAGTTTTTTGAAATTGTTAATACTTATTTTCCCTTTTGTCGGTTCTTTCTTCCTGAACCGCTTTGGGGTTTTACGGATGCGGTACACGGCTGTCGGGAAAACTTCATACGGTGGCTTTCCTTGGAAAATTACTCTTACCCCGGTAAGGAAGAATTTTGCAAGAAATGCACTTCAAGCCACCGGATCAAGTGCGACGGCCTACCTTTGCATCTGGTAAAACCAAACCGGTGATGGAAAGAAGAAAAGACGGGAGATATACGAAAGACCGGGGGCGGTATAAAAGGCGGATATTACTCCGTGAGTAGTGATAAAAAAGGAATGAAACTGATTATAAAAGGCGACGGTTCTGTGTCTCGGCCATTCGATAAAGGATACCGCAACCATCTCTGGCAGATGCGTTGCGGTATTTTGTGGGCAGCATTTATGCGGCCTTGTCCGGCTTGCGCTGCCTTGTTTTCCAGCCGTACACGGCGGCTACATACGGATAGAGGGAACGTGTTCTCCGGCGGAAACCTTCTTCGTCGATTTCACGGTTGTAAATCTTATCGGCGATACGCTCCGCTTCATCACGGTCTTTGGCGATACGATACAAGGTGTAGTTCGTACCGTCATGATGGCCCATCCGTCCGCGAATGTTATAGCCGTCGCCGTACCATTCTGCATCGTCGCACTGGGATTTCAAAATATCGGCGATGTTGCTGCCCAATATTTGATAGCCTTGTCTCCGGCCGTTCCATAATCCCAAGTTGCCGAACACGACAATAATGCCGTCCACTTCTTTATTCAGGTTGCTCCGTTCGTCGTCCAGCCAGCGATATACTTCTTCTGTCCATTCTTCATCGCTGACCTCGTAACAGTCATCGTCCAATATTTCCCGTTGGGAATCTTGATAGTATTCTTTTGCCGTTTCGTCCAACAAGTCTTGGCTTGACCAAATCATCTGTTTCATACGTTTTGAATTTTAAGTTTGACTTTTGTTTTTTATCCCTGCCTTCGGAGGGTTTCCCTCGTCCGGCGGGATTTGATTTTACGTGCGGACCACAAGGCGGACAGAAGGGAAACAAGGCAAGGAGGAAGCGGATAGTCCTGTGGACGATTTCATTTGTGTTGAACAAGTATTGACGAGCTTGCGAGTTGATGGTTGTTAACCTCAAATGAAGCCGCGCCTTGCCGGTTCCCGACCGCCTTAACTTTGCACGGGAAAATCAATGGACGACGGCGGACTTTTCGTGTGGAGTATGAAGAAGTATAAAAGTGTAGACGCTCCGGAACGGTAACAAGTAAAACAAAAGCGGCTTGAAAGCCGCTTTGTCCCAATAAGGCAGGAATTACTTCTTGCCCTTTTTAGGTTTCTTTGCCGGTTCCGCAGGAACTTCCTCCTCTTTCTCGACAGCCGGATAAAATTTGACTGCAACCGTCACGATGCGGTTGTGCAGCACACCGTCCTTGTCGGTCCATTCTTCGGGTTTGAAGTAGCCCTCCACGGTAAGCAGCGTGCCTTTGGTAAGCTGATCGAACGACCCGGTATTCTCGTTTTTGCGCCACGCTTCAATGTTCATGAAAGCGGATATACGCTTGGTATCTTCGCCGTTCTTCTCCTGACGGGCCACTGCCAGCGGGAAACGTGCGACACTTGTGGTGGTGAACTGACGGACTTCGGCATCTTTTGCCACGAATCCGGTTACTGCGAAATTGTTCTCGATCTTTTTCATTGCGATTGCTTTTTGAAGTTAATAAATCAGTTTTACGGTGCGTAAAAAGTAGGTGCAGTAAAGGGCTGCACCAAGGATAGCGCATAAATACTCTTTATTTTGGAGGCGAAGCCCCAAACCGCAGGCCCGATAAAGGAAGATTTGTGCGATACGCCATTGGTCAAGACCACCAGGTCGCGCCCGTCTGCATACTAACTTTGCAACGAAAAACGATATGGCGACTTCAAATATAAAGCGGTCGCGAAAAAGTCGAGGCAAAACAATCCGCAGCGGGTTCGGAAACATGAAAGACCTGTCCGTCCACCGACACAAGACCGCTCTCATTCCGGCAGGTGGGCGGGAAGAACATCAGGCGAGAAAGAGTATCGGCTGTTTGGGGTTGAAGCGGCAAGAACGATATGCCGTTTAACAACCATATACGCTGCATCGTGGGAAATACTATCGGACAAAGATCCGCCAAAAGGCGCGTGCGTCGTATAGATGTCTCTGTCTCTATCCGGCAAGAGAAATGAGGGAATGAAGAGGTAAAGGAAAAATGGCCGGAGTCTGCCTTGAAACAAAGCGGAGAAGCCGCCTTTGCATGAGTGGCCGTTCGATATAAAAGGATATGGCGCAGCCGAAAGGTATAAAGGGGTATTTCCGAAGGAAACGGTATGAGTGTCTGTTCGGAAATAAAAGAGGGTATAGCACCGGTATATCTGTCTTAGCCGGTGTAAACGGGCTGAAACTGATACTACAGCCCGTTACTGTATTTACCTTTTTCTGTTTCGGTCTGTAATTCTACCGGCTCGTCATCCCATGTCAGTTCTTTGCCGAGAAGTTTGTAAACAGTCCCTTTGGGGAGTTCTATCTCAATTGGTACGTTGTACACTTCTTCCAGATACTCCCAATGCCCACACCAGCCCCGAACGGGCTTTTCGGGCACAATCCATTCTGTTCCGTCTTTATTTACTGCCAACCATGCCATAATATCACATTTTTAGTCTGTTCCTTAGTAGTAATTTTATTCTTCTTGAGCTATCATTCTCTTACTGTATTCCAAAATTTTATCCATTGTAAGCCACTCCGGTTTTTCTCCCTCTTTGAAACTCTCATGCAGTTTTATCATAAACTCAATTTGTAATTTTTCATCGCCAGCCCACAAGGATTTGGGATGTCTGTTACCGTAATTAAGGTAATACTCGCAGTCTGACCGTAAGCGGTCTAACAATTGGTATCTGAAAACCGAATCCCTGTGTATTACTTCGTCTACCGTTACTCTTCCATTTGAGTTTGTTACATCGTTTGCCATAATCTATAAAATCTTGAGTTTTCTTTTTCCCCTCTTGTAGCACCTGCTACTTTCGGGCCTGATTTAATTATGTCGCCTCGAAAGGTGTCATGGCTCTTTATGCAAGGTTTCACGATTAAATACTACCCGTGCGAAGCGGAGGGTGGAGATTTTGTCGTGAACCGTTAGGCTTTGACCTTGCATACAAGAAAGACATGACAAGTACCTTTGCGACACAATTCATATCAGGCAGCCCGAATGCGGATGTGCAAACACAGGGAAGAGAAGGCCTCGTGTAAAAGGTTGATGGTTTATAAAAAGGGGGTTGCAGCGAAAAGAAAAATATGACGTGGAATGTTTTTTTCTTTTGGCTGTACAATGGGACCGGAGTGTTTTACGAAGTTCGGGAAAAGGTTTAGTTTAGTCCATTAGCCTATATATATGCTAAATCAAAGTAAACTATATTTAGGCAGACAAATTTGCCTGCCTATAAGTTTTTCCTTATCTTTGTATGAACTAAAGAATACTTGCTTTTTTCTTTTGGCTGCAGTGGTTTTTGGAAGCTCACATGCAACCATCGGACGGAAAAAAAATCTGGTGGGAAGCTGTTCAAGAAGTCCCGATTATAAGCAAGTGCAAAGAAAGAAACAGAGTGAAAACAAAAAATTGGGAAATACCTTTAATTAACGATTTTGTTTCTTGTTTGTTCCTCAATTAAAATTGCAAAAATTCCAATAAACTGATTTTTAAATCATTATATAAGCTATTTTTGAGAGATTGAATTTATTACCAATAAAACTCACTAAATACCCCTAACTGAAACTGTTTGTTTACGCAGGATTAAGCTGGAGAGAAAACTCTATTAAACTCATTTGGCAAGTGCCAAGTACTTTCTTTGGGCATAAGGCATGACGTTGTTGCAAATGATTTGTTTTATGCATAAAAAAAAACTACTTACAACATAAAATCAAATCCCTTCACATATAAATCAGTAAATAAGGGAATTTCGATTGTCGTTATAGTCAATTATTTAACGTGAGTTCGATATAACTTAAAATGACACAAGTTGCCTGTCCTTGATAAAAATCACATCAATGGCAGGCATCTTATCAAAATAGTAGGCAGCAATAGTTGAAATGATATTGGCTATAAAGTTGTTGGATGCCCTGTGTCTGGAATGTTCAATCTGTGCAATATTTTTTGTCTTATATCGGACTCACGTTAATTAAATGGGTGTAATGTTATATTGAACTCATGTTAATATCAGATTATCTGAATTTATCCTGAAACTAGTTACTAGTGTTCTTAGATATTATATATTAACTAAAAACAGTAATTATTAGCACAATTCTTTGTCTTGAATTATAATATTTGCAAAATATTACTTGTAATGATTGTGTATAAATGAAACAATGTAAAAAATTATAATTTATAAATACCTAAATCTTTAGCTATGATTGTTGAAAATAATTTACATGTAAAATTAATAAAAAAGGTAAAACAAGGTTCTTATGAAGATTTTACTCGTTTGTATTTTATTTATGCACACTTACTTTATGGTTTTATATTAAAATTAACAAAAGATCCTAATGATGCTGAAGACATTTTACAAGAAACTTTTTTGAGAATTTGGCAAACTAAAGAAAATCTTTCTTTAGAGATTTCATTTAAATCCTATCTTTATACTATTGCACACAATCTTATCATAGATTCATTTCGTAAGAAAATTGATAGTGTTGAATTTGAAGTTTATATTCAAAGTGACGCATATCAGAATTATACGGAAAATGATACAGAAAATAAAGTATATTTTGATGAATTTCTCGATAAACTAAATGAGGCTAAAAAGAAACTTAGCAGTAAGCAATTAGCTATTTTTGAGTTGAGCCGTGAAAAAGGATGTTCGATTAAAGATATTGCCGAAAAAATGGCTATTTCAGAAAAAACTGTAAAGAATCAATTGACTCTTGCATTGAAGACTTTAAAATTAGAATTATCTCCCTTGCATTATTTGTTATTAGTCTTATTATTGCATTATTAAGGAACGAATTTAAGTTTATGTTTTGTAACATATAAATTTGGTCGGGACTAGTCGGAGCTATTTGCGTATTTCTTAAAAATGGAAATATGAAAAATAATTTGCTCCAAGTTTTGTTAAGGCGGTTTTTTCATGAAAAAGTTAGTCCTGCTGAATATACAGTCCTTAAATCTGAAGTTCAAAGAGCAACGGATGAGACTATGGACTCTGTATTGGATATTTTGTGGGAAGAGCAAAACCTGCAAGTTCCGGTGATGGATGATACTGTTAAATTCAGAGTTCTTAATAATATTCGAAATCAGATAACAGACAACAGGCCTTCACATAATTTTTCTTGGGCACGAATTGCGGCTGCAATTTTGATACCGCTTCTTGTTTCGGCTGCTTCATTTTATTACTTTTCAGAAAAGTACAACAGGCAAGGGGATGTCTTTACCGTATTTGCAGAAAGAGGACAAAAGACACAAATATTCCTTCCGGATGGAACCCAAGTCTGGCTTAATTCGGATTCTTATCTTAGCTATTCTTCCGTATTCAATCGTGATAACCGTGAGGTGACTCTCAAAGGCGAGGCTTTTTTTGATGTGACCAAAGATGATGAGCATAGTTTTACTGTTAAAGCAGAAGGTATTAATGTAGTGGTACACGGTACAGCTTTCAATGTTTCTGCCTATCCGGACGAAGAAATGGCAACCGTTTCTTTGCTCAGAGGAGTTGTCACAGTGGAGAATGCTGTAGAAAGTGTACAATTAGAACCTGGGCAGCAGGTACAGATACCGAGAGACAGACAATCATGGAAACTATTTCCCTGTGATGTTGAGATGGAGTGTTTATGGACACAGAATATGCTTAGGTTTGAAAACACTCCGGCGGTAGAAGTGTTTACGAAGTTGGAAAAATGGTATGGAGTAAATATTCACGTAGAAAATTTGAATTCGTCTGTTAAATATGGATTTGTTCTGAAAAGTGAATCATTAAGAGAAATATTAGATCTAATAAATAGAATAACAGCAATTGATTACCAGATAAACGGAGAGGAGGTGAACATCAGATATAAGTGAAAATATAAATTAAAATATATATTAAATTAATCATTTCTTTTTTACTTAGTCATAATATTATGGAAAAAATAACAAAAAAGATACTTGTTAATGTCTTTTTTTTCTTATTGATATTTCAGTCTTTGAGTGCCCAAAATTCTCAAAGAATAGATTTATCTTTGAAAGAACAAACGCTTAAAGTCTTTCTTGAGATAGTCGAACAGAAGACGAATTATACATTCATGTATAATAATCTTGATTTGGAACAAAAAATATCGGTTCAAGTTAAACAAGTTACTATTGATGAATTGCTGACAAAAGCATTGCCCCCACTGCATATTAATTTTGAAATAGTCAATGATAAAATTATTTTAACAAAACCAGATCAGGTAAATAATGGTTCAACCACAGTAACAGTGAAGGGGGCTATTGTAGACAAAGCGGGTGAGCCTCTAATTGGAGTTAATATAGCTGCAATGTCCACAGGTAAGGGAACGATCAGTGATATCAATGGAGAGTTTACTGTCGAAGCAGCTAAAAATGAAATTTTGAATATATCTTATATAGGTTATATTTCACAACAAATAAAGGTCGGTACTCAATCTTCTATCCATGTAATCCTTAAAGAGGATATTCAGACTTTGGACGAAGTTGTTGTTACTGCATTGGGTATCAAGCGTGCAGAAAAGGCATTAAGCTATAATGTACAGCAGGTTAATACAGATGCGGTGACGGAACATAAAGATGCCAACTTTGTGAATGCCCTTAACGGTAAAGTGGCAGGTGTCACAATTAATGCTTCTTCATCAGGAGTCGGAGGCGTATCTAAAGTTGTAATGCGTGGAACAAAATCCATCATGCAATCTTCCAATGCATTGTACGTAGTAGACGGTGTCCCGATGTTTGCCGGTAGTAGTAAAGGTGGGGGAAAAGAATTTGATTCTCAAGGAGCTACCGAGCCTATTGCAGATATCAATCCGGATGATATTGAATCTATGTCAGTTCTGACTGGTGCCGCTGCCGCTGCGTTGTATGGTTCGGAAGCTGCCAATGGTGCTATTATCATTACGACTAAAAAAGGAAAAGTCGGTAAGGTTAGCATATCTGTAAATTCAAGTATGGAGTTCAATCAGCCTTTCGTAATGCCTCGTTTCCAAACCCGCTATGGAACCGGTGTAGGAGGAAGCTTCCTGGATGGTTCAGATCGTAGTTGGGGAGAAAAATTAACAGTGGCTAATTATCATGGCTATGATCCTAAGTCTGATTACTTCCAGACTGGTATTATCAACACGGAAAGTGTTTCTTTCTCTACCGGTACAGAAAAAAATCAAACTTATGCATCGGCTGCTGCCATCAATTCAAAAGGTATTACTCCTAATAATAAGTACAGCCGCTATAATTTCAGTGTACGCAATACCACTTCTTTCTTGAACGACAAGATGACTCTCGATATAGCCGCCAGCTATATTTTGCAAAATGACCGTAATATGGTGAACCAGGGAGAATATAATAACCCGTTAGTGGGAGCTTACCTGTATCCTCGCGGTAATGACTGGGAAGATGCGAAGTTGTACGAACTGTATGATCCGGCACGTAAAGTTTATCTTCAGAATTGGTCAATCGGTGATGCTGCAATGACGATGCAGAATCCATATTGGGTGAATTACCGCAACTTGCGTGAGAATAAGAAAGACCGTTATATGTTGAGCGCAAGTTTGAATTATAAAATATTGGATTGGCTGACTGTTTCAGGACGCGTAAGTCTGGATAATGCCAATAATGATTATACAGAGAAATTTTATGCTTCTACCAATACACAGCTTACGGAAGGCTCTTCTCGTGGTTTGTATGGTATAACCAAGACTTCGGATAAACAATTGTATGCAGATTTTTTGGTAAGTATCAATAAGGACTTTGGTGAAGACTGGAATCTGAGTGCTAATATCGGTGGATCATTTACTGATGTGCGATCAGATCAAATGACCGTCCGTGGTGGAATTGCTGATGGCAGTGATGCATTTCCGGGTGAGCAGGTCGGTTTGACCAATTATTTCGCTATTCAGAATTTGAGCCAGAAAGCCCGTCGTCTGCAAGAAGGATGGAGAGAGCAGACTCAGTCTATTTATGCTTCTGCTGAATTGGGATATAAGAGTACTTATTATTTGACACTTACCGGACGTAACGACTGGCCTTCACAATTAGCCGGACCTAATTCTACATCAAAGAGTTTCTTCTACCCGTCAGTAGGTTTGTCTGTTGTTCTTTCAGAACTGATGCCTAATTTGAATAAAGATTATTTGTCTTATCTTAAATTTCGTGGTTCGTTCGCCTCTGTCGGTTCGGCTTTTCAACGTTATCTTGCCAATCCGCGCTACGAATGGAGTACTTCTGCCAATCAATGGAGCGTACTGACTCAATATCCGATGTATTCATTGAAACCGGAACGTACTAATTCTTTTGAAATCGGTTTTAATGCTCGTTTCTTGAAATATTTTGAGTTGGATGCTACTTATTATAATGCAAAAACTGAAAATCAGACTTTTAATCCGCAACTTCCGATTAATAAATATTCAAAAATGTATATTCAAACCGGCAGCGTACGCAATCAAGGTATAGAGCTTGCTCTGAATTTTGAAAATACATGGCGTAATTTCACATGGATGAGTGGTTTGACCTATTCAATGAATAAGAACAAGATTGAATCTTTGGCGGACAATGTCATCAATCCTATAACCGGGGAGCTTTTCTCCATACCTTCACTTGATATGGGCGGGTATGCAGATTTACGTTTTATCCTGCGTGAAGGTGGTAGCATGGGAGATTTATATTCACGTACCGATTTACGTCGTGATGCTAACGGTGCTATTTATATGGATGAATCGAATAATGTATATACTCAGAAAATAGATAATCCCGATTCTTATATCAAGTTGGGAAGTGTATTGCCGAAGGGAAATCTTGCATGGCGCAACAACTTTATGTGGAAGAATTTCCATGTAGGATTCATGATTTCTGCTCGTTTGGGTGGTGTAGTATTCTCAAGAACACAGGCTGTACTTGATAAGTTTGGCGTTTCCGAGGCTTCAGCCGATGCGCGTGATAATGGTTTTGTATTGATTAATGGAAATGACAGAATTAATCCGGAGAATTGGTATACAACAGTAGGTAGTACCGCTGTGCCGCAGTATTATACTTATTCGGCTACCAACGTTCGTTTGCAGGAGGCTTCGATAGGTTATACTATTCCGAGAAAATGGCTGGCTAATATCTGTGATATCAAAGTTTCATTGATAGGTCGCAACTTGTGGATGATTTACAACAAGGCTCCTTTCGATCCGGAGGCTGTGGCATCGACAGATAATTTCTATCAGGGAATTGACAACTTCATGATGCCTTCTTTGCGTAATGTAGGTTTCAGTCTGAATTTCAAATTCTAATAAAAGTGACTATGAAAAAGATATTAAATACATTTATTTTCGCTTCATTAATGGTGGTTGTGTCATCCTGTACCGCCAAATATGAGGATATCAATTCAAACCCTTACCAACCGGGCGACTTGTCTGCCGATGACTATGCTTTGGGTTCGGCCATGAACAACCTTGCCGGTTGTGTGGTCTCTCCGGATGTCAATACGGCACAGTTTACAGATTGTTTGCTGGGTGGTCCTATGGGAGGATATTTTGCCGATTCCAAAGCATCATGGGAACGTACGATTTCGAACTTTAATCCTGAAGATGGTTGGACAAATGTTTTTCTGAAAAGTGATAAGGTGCTTCCGGTACTTTATTCCAACTTGAATATTGTAGAGGTGGTATCACAAAATACGAACAATCCGGTTCCTTTGGCTATTGCGACAATTATAAAGGTTGCAGCCATGCATCGTATTGCGGATGCTTACGGACCGATTCCGTATTCTAAAATAGGGGCGGATGGTTCTTTGACAACTCCGTATGATTCGGAACAGGAAGTTTATAATAAATTCTTTGAAGAACTGAATCATTCTATCGGTGTGTTGAATGAGCACCCGAATGACCGTTTGACAGCTTCGGCTGACTATATTTATCAGGGTGATGTGAAAAAATGGATTCGTTTTGCCAATTCGCTTAAACTTCGTCTGGCTATTCGCATAGCCAATGTTGACAAGGTGACAGCACAGAAGATGGCGGAAGAAGCTGTTGACCCCCAAAACGGTGGTGTGATCGAACAGAATACGGATAATGCGGCATGGAGTTATTTCTCCGGTTCTGTGAATAACCCTATTTATGTGGCTAAGGAATACAATCATGTCAGTGCTCACGAAGAAGATAATAGCGCCTGTTTGACAGGTGGAGATACACATGCAGCAGCCGATATTATCTGCTATATGAATGGTTATGAAGATGCTCGGAGGGAAAAATACTTTGTCAAGTCGGAATGGAAAGGATATGAGTATGTCGGATTGCGTAGAGGTATTATTATCCCGGTGCTTGAAACTACCGGACACAAATATTCTGGAATTAATATTAAGCCGAATGATCCGTTATATTGGATGAATGCTGCGGAAGTCGCTTTCCTGCGTGCAGAAGCAGCGGCTGTCTATAATTTCAATATGGGAGGTGAAGCCGGTGAGTTTTACAATACCGGTATTCGCTTGTCATTCGAACAGTGGGGAGCGGACGGAGCAGAGGAATATCTGAATAACGAGACTTTACGCCCTGAAACTTATGTAGATCCGGACGGAAAGAATTCTTATGACAGAGACTTGTCCAGAATCACAGTGAAATGGGATAATGCTGCTTCACCAGAAGAAAAACTGGAGCGTATTATCATTCAGAAATGGATCGCTAACTGGCAGTTGGGTAATGAGGCATGGGCGGATTACCGTCGTACCGGCTATCCGCACTTGATTCCTGCTACTACGGCCGGTAATAAGAGCGGTGGTATCGTCGACTCGGAAAGAGGTGCGCGGCGTATTCCTTATCCAGCATCGGAATATGGAGATAATCCTGTAAATATAAATTATGCCGTGACTACTTATTTGGGTGGCCGGGATGATATGGGACGCGATCTCTGGTGGGCTAAAAAAACAAAGTAATACATAAAGTAGATAATGTTTATGAAAAATACATTTGAATATAGCGGACTGTGTGTTGCGATATGCATGACTATGTCACTCTCATTCTGTTCTTGTGAGGACTGGACGGATGTGGAGAGCTTGGATATACATACTCCTTCGCTTGAAGAACAAAATCCTCAATTATACGCTGATTATCTGAAAGATCTAAATATTTATAAAGCAAGTGAGCATAAATTGACTATAGTATCTGTGGAGAATGTGGCAGACCCTTCCAAACAGGCCGAAAGATTGTCCGCTTTGCCTGACAGTATTGATTATATCAGTTTGAATAATCCGGATAAATTGTCCGGAAATATGCTGGACGAAATAAGAATAGTCAGAGAGAAAGGTACGAAGGTGGTGTATGGTATTGATTTTTCCAAATTTGAGGAAGAATGGAAGGAGATGAAGAAAGCTAATCCTGACTTGACGGAAGAAGAAGCGCGGGCGTATTTGGACAAACGTACGGATGAGATGCTTTCTTTGGCTGGTAATTATGATGGTATTATTGCTGATTATACCGGTCGTTCTTTGGTTAGCCTGAAAGGTGAGGAGCTTGAGGTATATACATCTCGTCAGACAAACTTTTTGAACAAACTGAAAGAGTGGAAGCAAGCATCCAATAAGTCGTTGCTCTTTTATACTAATGTGCAATATCTTACTGCTGAAAATCAGGGAATAATAGGGTTGGCTGATTACATTATTCTTAAAACAGCTTTGTCAACAAATGGTGATGATTTAAGTGTCAAGGCATTATTGGCTGTTCAGGCAGGAGAAGATGCGAAAGAACTGTATGAAGGGATAAATCCTGTTCCTGCTGACCGTTTTATTGCGTGTGTTCAATTGCCGCAGCCGGATGACAAGAATCAGGTGATAGGATATTGGAATACAGTTAACTCTGAAGGGAATAAAACTTTAGCTACTCAGGGAGCCGCATGGTGGAATGTGCAGGCGTCAACTGGATTTGAAAGAAAAGGAATGTTTGTTATGAATGTACAAGATGATTATTATAATAATACGTTCTCTTCAATTCGTGAGGTTATTAGTATAATGAACCCGTCAAAATAAAAGAAGATATGAAATTACATAAGTATATGTTTGCTTCCCTTTCTTTTTGCTCATTAGTATTGGGAAGTTGCCAAAATAATGATATTGATGATGAACACCATTATGATAATAAGGTGTTTGTCACTTCCCAGCAAGTTAGGGATGATTTGTTGATTAAAGAGACTGTTTCGGAAGCTACCCGGTCCATATCTTATCGATTGGCTGAGCCGTTGGATAGAGAAGTGAATATTTCTTTTGATGCTGCTCCGCAATTGACTGCTGCTTATAATTTGGCTTTTAATGATAGTGCTCAGGTTTTGGCTGCCGATTATTATGAGATTCCGGTTAAGTCGGTTACGATTAAAGCAGGAGATATCAGTAGTGATGATGTTGTTGTTAACTTTAAAAACACAAACAAGTTGGACAAGTCAAGGCGCTATGTGTTACCGGTTACAATAACGGATGCGGATATTGAGGTACTTGATAGTAAAAGAACTGCTTATTTTATATTCAAGGGTGCGGCATTGATCAATGTGGTAGCTAATATTGAGAAAATGTATTTCCCTATTAAATGGAAATCAAATGTGAATTCTTTGCAAACAGTAACTGTAGAAGCTTTGGTAAGAAGCAAGGATTGGGTTGCAGGACGTGACAATGCATTGAGTACTGTATTTGGAGTTGAAGGTACATTCTTGCTTCGTATTGGAGACGCTGACCGTCCTCGTGATCAATTTCAATGTGTAGCTCCGGGGGGAAATTTCCCAAATCCGAATGCAGTACCAGGTCTGTCGGTTAATGAATGGGTACATTTGGCTGTAGTTTATGATGCAACAACAGGTGAACGCATTTACTATAAAGATGGAGTGAAGGTGTATGCTGATACCAATGCACGAGGAAGTGTCAATTTGAGTGGAAGTAATGGTTGCTATATTGGTAAAGCTTGGGATGATTCTCGCTGGTTGCCAGGTGAAATATCTGAGGTACGTGTTTGGAATATTCAACGTAGTGCTGAGGAAATAGCAAAAAATCCTTATGAAGTAGATCCGCATTCTTCAGGATTGGTAGCATATTGGAAGTTTAACGAAGGAACTGGAAGTGATATAAAGGATCATACAGGAAATGGTAACAACATCAGTGCTGTAGATGGTACTCCGACATGGGTAAATGTTGAACTTCCGCAAATAAAATAATAACAAACTTAATATATGATTGTACATATGAAACGAAAAGATATATATACGTTATTGTTTGGTATTTTGTGTTGTGCAGGAACATCATTATGTTTTTCTTGTGCTGATGATTTAGAGATTGGAAAACAGTTTGATGAATCATCATTAAACAGTATTTATGAGAACCGTGTCTTTTTGGCAGATGGTTTGTCAGGCAGAGTAAGTAATGTTGTAGAATTGTATGTTGAGCAATATTCGACTACAGTGAGTATGTTTTTATCAAAAAATGCGTCAACTTCAACTTCAGCCAAAGTTATGATTGATGAAACATATTTGAAGACGTATAATGAATTGCACAATACTTCGTTTGAAATGTTACCGGCAGACATTGTAACTTTGGGTAATGAAGGTATTATGAAAGTGGCAGAAAAAGGTAAGCAGTTGGATGTTGAATTGACTTTTCATGTGGAGAACCAGTTAGAAGCAGGCAAGACTTATGCATTGCCGTTGGCTATTGCTGACAACAGT
Source organism: Bacteroides sp. 2201st1_D9_2201SCRN_220225 (assembly GCF_040928965.1). Classification (NCBI taxonomy): domain Bacteria; kingdom Pseudomonadati; phylum Bacteroidota; class Bacteroidia; order Bacteroidales; family Bacteroidaceae; genus Bacteroides; species Bacteroides sp. 2201st1_D9_2201SCRN_220225. The sequence goes on from NZ_JBCODG010000006.1 coordinate 95,399, forward strand.
TCTGATATTATGATTAAGGATGAAGAAAACCGTCATTGCGTTTATTTGGTGAAAGATATGCGTGCTTTTGGAGATGCTTTTAAAGGAGAAGACAAACCAAAAGGATTTTTATTTTTTGAAGTAAATGACGTAAATCCATTGAATGCTTTCTCTTTTCAATTGGAAAATGGTAAATACTTGTGGGACGTTGTTGTCTTGTTTGCAGCTAATATCAACTACGATGCTGAAGCAGGCCGTCCATATGTAAAATGTAATCCGAATGTACAATATCTGTTAGATAACAATGAAACCTTATTGCAACCTTTGCGTAAGCGCGGAATTAAAGTATTGTTAGGTTTGCTTGGCAATCACGATATGGCCGGATTGGCACAACTTTCTAAGCAAGGAGCAAAAGATTTTGCGCGTGAGGTGGCCCAATATTGCTATGCTTATAATTTGGATGGAGTTAACTATGATGATGAATATTCGGGTATGCCGGATATAGACAATCCATCATTTGTATATCCTTCAACGGAAGCTGCTGCACGTTTATGTTATGAAACGAAGCAAGCAATGCCTGATAAACTCGTAACTGTGTTTGACTATGGACAAATGTATGGAGTGGATAGTGTAGATGGCGTTGACGCAGATGAGTGGATTGACATTGTTGTGCCTAACTATGGGGGGACAGCCTATCCTATTGGTAATATGTCTAAAAGGAAATGCGCCGGTTTAGCCATGGAATTTAATTTAGGCGTAGGTAGTAACTTGAGTTCTCAGACTGTGAAACACTTGTTAGCAGGTAATTATGGCTGGTATATGGGATTTGCTCCATTCCCTGATCGGTATAATTCTATTTTTAGACGATTGAGTGGAGCAGAAGAACTGTATGGTTCACGGTTAAAAGAACCAACAATCTTTTATAAGAAAAACGATCCTAATCCGTCCAATTATCCAGATGATCTGTAAATAAAAAATATATATCATGAAAATACAAAATATATTAATAATAGGAGTCTTGGGTATGGTTACATTACACTCATGCCAAGATGATGAAGTCCTTGATTTGAAAGATTTCCCGATAAATAGAGCTGAAATTATAATGCAGGATGGCGATAATTTGCCTGCAAAACTTTTTGCATCATATCAAAGTGATGGTACTTTGGCATTGAATGGTATCTTGGCAAGAACTTACATATATCGTTTTAAAGCTTCATCTGAAGAAATAAAAGTAAATTTTACACCAATTTGCACTAATATAGCTAGTGATAAGGTACAATTGAGTACTGATAATATTACATTAACTCCAGGTGAAACAGATGCGGTGGTTACAGTATCGTTGACTGATGATGATTTTAGTTTTGCAGCTTCGAATTTTAAATCAGAAATTTATGAATTGGGGGTAGCAGCTGTGGCTCAAGGTTATAATATTGTTTCAGAACCTCAAGAAAATAAGTTGATTATTGAAAAGGAAGCGTATCAAGTACATGCTTCTTTTAAATGTAATACTAGTATTACATTTAATCGTACGTTAGCTGCTGGTGATATATTAGAATCAGAACCCATGAAATATACTTTTTCGGTAGTTTTAGATAAACCTGCTCAGAAAGATATTTCTTTGTCTGTTATTACAGAAGGTTTAGATGAAAAGTACTTAGATTTAATATCATTAATTCCTGAGCAGATTATAATACCTGCGGGTGAAATGTCTTCGAAAGAGATTTCCTGGACTATAAGTAATGATCTTTTAAAAGAGAATGCTCTTCCTGCTGCATTCGATTTAGTATTAAGGTTAAAAGCTTACTCAGAAGATGAAACAGTTCAGTCTGAATCTGCAAATTGGGTAGCTATTGGTATTAATAAAAAAGTAGTCAATGTGGGGGTTGTTGATGGTGTGTTGGATTCTTGGTCAGAAATAGCTAAACAGTCTTGTTCTGTTTCTTCTATAACAGGGTTTACTTCAGGTGATGCAAAATGTTTATTAGATGGAAAAACTAGTCCTGGTACTGGTATGGTAGCATGCTATACATGGAATTTGCCTGCAACTATAGTTCTTGATTTGAATGATACAAGAATTGTGCAAGGTATAAAGTTGGACTATTCTGATTTTTATGGTTCTCCGACATGTGCAAATGATTTAACTGTTTATACTTCTAGGGATGGCAGTAAATGGTTGGAAGAGGCTAATGTTATGGATTTACCAAGTACTCTAAAGCATGTATTACGTTTTTATAATCCGATAAGTACACGATATGTAAAGGTACAATTCAATAGTAGTACTAACTCCCTTTTGGGTGTAACAGAGTTTACAACATTTGAGTAATAGTGTGTATTTGATTTAGTCAATATAGATTTGACGCTAATCGAATTAAGAAAGTGTATAAAATTTTTTGTTTGAGACTCTGTCCAAAATTTTGTGTAAATGGAAACAGGATTCAGCTGTAAGTTTATTCTTATATCTGGATTCTGTTTTCAAACATAAGCATAAATTGATTCATAATCAAGCCCTAGTTTGAAATAGGCATTGCCCATTTCTTTTCAATCTCCATAAGCGAAAGATATACGGTCTTTTTTACGGTATCGTCCGAAGGGAATGAAAGCTTTGATTTCGTGTACTTTCTGATTTTTCCGTTCAGATTTTCAATGAGATTGGTTGTGTAAATTATTTTTCTGATTTCCAGCGGGAACTGGAAGAAAACAGTCTGGTCATCCCAATTGTTCCTCCATGAAAGTATGGCGTATGGATACTTTCCTTCCCATTCCTTTTCCTGGTTGTCAAGTTCTGCGGCAGCAACTTCCTTGTTGGGTGCATTGTAGATATTCTTCATGTCTGCCGTAAACTCTTTCTTATCCTTATAAATGACATATTTACAAGAGTTTCTAATCAGATGTACCACACTGATTTGAGTGGAAGACTGAGGAAATACGGCACGTATGGTGTCGGTAAACCCGTTCAGGTTGTCAGTGCAGGTAATCAGTATGTCCTGCACTCCGCGGGCTTTCAAATCTGTCAGGCCCCTCATCTAGAATGAAGAACTTTCTGATTTTCCCACTCACATGCCAAAGACTTCTTTCAAATCGTTCTGTTTCAAATCGATACAGAGATGGACAGTCTTGTTTATGATCTTACCGTTATCCCATACCTTAAAGACAATACCGTTCATCCAGACTATCAGGTAAACAGGATCAAGGGGACGGTTCTGCCACTCCTGGGCAGCCTGATTGACTTTGTTGGTAATGATGGAAATGGCAGGTGTAGAGAGCTCTATTTTATAAATTTCACGCATCTCTTTCTCTATATCAGAAACGCTCATTCCTTTGGCGTATAGGGATATAACGAGCTTTTCTATGGAAAGTTCACGGCTTTCGTGTTTGGGCACTGTTATCGGCTCAAACTGGCCGTTACGGTCACGTGGAATAGAAATAACAGACTCTCCATGTTCGGTCTGGATTTTCTTCGGATAACTGCCATTCCGGGAGTTGCCAGTATTGTTCCCTGTCACAGAATTCTTTTCATAGCCCAAATGGGCATCCATTTCGCCTTTAAGCATCTTCTCCAGCACCTGGGCATGCAACTGTTTCAGAAACTTGCTCACATCAGTTCTGTCTTGAACTGGCTAAGGAACTTCTTGCTTAGCACCTCATCGGGCACTACTTGATTCTTTTCTTTCATAATCTTCTTCATTTTGTAAATCTGATAAATAAAAAATACGAGGCTCAAACTTGAATCCCGTATTTTCATTTACACAAAATATTTTATAGTTCCTTTTAAAGTAAAAATCGGAGAAGATGAAATACTTTCTTTGATAGAAAGCATAGAGGTTTTCATATAGTTCCAATCAGGTTTTCCATAACCATCTATTGGGAGTTTAATTGTTTCTCTCTTTAGCAAATTAGGGAATAATCCATTACTGTAAGAATACTTTCCGACTATAGTTTGAAGACAGGCTATCATAAACAGGCAAGATTCCTTGGGAATGCCACGTGTGTCTATGTAATAAATATCCCTTCCGGAACACCACTCTTCTTCTTGATAAAAAAACGTGGCATTTTCTGAACCGAAAGAAATGACACCATCGGGCGAAGTCACAATGCTGTTATTTTTAGAGACCCTATATTTTATTCCGTTATCGAATTTCGAACGAACTACATAAGGGATGCCATTCGGGTTTTCTTTTACTTCGTATGTATGATATACTTTGGGCTTATAGATTTCAAATAAATCGCCAACCATGAATGTATCCCATTTGCTTATGTTTAAGGACTTTTTGCCCCCCCCTATAACTTTTATTAACTTATCAAGGGAGGCTTTCGTTCGTTTCTTTACGGCTTTCATATATTGTTCCATATATCCCCAATCAGGCTCGCCGTAACAGTTTGCTGGCAATTTGATTGTTTGAGCAAGAAGTTTATCCTTTGTTACAGCATCGCCCCAATTATACTTGGTCTGCAATGAACATTTTAAGACAGTGATAACAAATAAGTACACAAGTTCATTGCCGCAATTTTTGCAATAAAGCACAATGTTATGGCTATCATTTGAAACAAAATCGTCTTTTTGATATGTCAATGTAAATGTCTTACCACCAATTAAAATACAATCACCTTTGATGATATCATATTTACTCGCATCTATATAGGCAGCAACACCATTATTGACACCGCTTGCTGTAACAAAGGGGGTACTACCTGAATCATCTATTACGTCTCTATTCAAAATATTGCCTGTATTTTTTGCATCAAAATAGACATCAATCAAGAAATCTTTCCACTCTTTTACGCTCATCTTGCTCATACCTTTGCATGTTTTGGGAATTCTATTACCACAGCGTCATTATTCTCTTTTATAGTACTGCCGTACAATACGGATTTTATAATTTTTTCATTGAAATCTTTCACATCTATCCCATGTTTGAACATCTCGTAGTCCATCATTGTTTTGACGAAATCTTCTTCAAATATCTCAAAAGGGGCAGTGGGCATCTGGTACGAAAGATGTTCTAAGGGATTGATTATTTGACGTGTATTATACAAAACATCTACTCCATCTCTGATGGCTGCAATCCAATAGTCCTCTTTTTCTTGCCAGCGGTTTTTGATGTCTTGCCGTCCTTGATTTTTCACTGTTTCTAATCCGTCTTCTTCAATGTAATAGCCTATAATGTTACGTCCGTTTTGTGGTTTCCCTGCTTCAAAGGCGAAGATGGAAGTTGTCACTCCAACACCGAAAAACAGATTTTCGGGTAATTTGATAATAGTTGTGAGTGTATTGTTCTTTAAAAGTTTGTTACCATATTTTTTGTCAGCATAATCTTTTTCCAATTTCTTATCGGGTAGAATGAAAGCACATTTCGTTCCAATAGGTACAGATTTCAATACATTTTCAACAATCTTCAAGCATCCGTATTTTCGTTCGTATGGAGGGTTCATTAGTACTTTTGTTATTTTCTTGCTCTTAATCCATTCGCAAGCCTCTTCCGTTCGAGTATCCAGTTGTTCTAGGTTCGTTTTCCCGTCTTTGTGAATGAGCATGTTGGCACAGGCAAGCGCAAAAATTTCTCTGTCAAATTCGATTCCAAACAATTGGCTTGATTTTATTGCCATTGCTTCCGAAGTGTTTACGCCACCGGCTTCTTTCACCATATTACACATTGCCTTCACAAGAAAAGCTCCAGAACCACATGTGGCGTCAAGTACTCGGTCATGTTGGTTTACTTCTATGAGCCTATACATGAAAGACGTAATATGGTCAGGCGTGAACACCTGTCCGCTTTCCGACTTTTTCTTGTAACGGTTAAACTCGTTGAAGAATATGCCCATTACATCTTCACCATTCCAATAATCGGAATTAACGCAATCGGAAATTTCAGAAACCCATGTTATGAAGTTGTCTATTGCCTCTTGGTTGTTTGTCATGTTCATCTTTATTTCTGAATAAACTTCAACAAGGAGGTCTAGTTTCAAGTTCTGTTTCCTGTCTTTCTCAAGCGACTTAGACAAAGTATTCAGTATGGAGGAGGTCATTAAAGAATATTCCATTCCTTTTTCTATAATTGTATTTAGAACGCCATAACAACCAAAAATAACAAGAAACATCCAAACATAAATCTTTAATTGTCAAGCTATTCTGAAAATTAACACTTCCCGGATGCTTTTTGATGCTTCCCAAATTTCCACATATTTTTGAGACATATTTCTGACGTGGAGAATTTGCGGAGCTTATTTTTTGTCACATCATGCAAGGAGTTGACAAGGGCTTACAACCGTTTACGATAAGCGACAACAACCGCCCCGATATGCAGCGACAATCACATCGTGCAGAAAGGCGACAACAGTTGACTTCCGTTTACACCCGTTCACCATTTCAGAGATATACGAGTGAAGAAATGAACACGTAAACGATAAAGCAGTATGAAAGCAACCAAGAAATGCCAATTTTGCGGCAAACCGTTTGTAACCCGAAGTGGTATGCAAAGGTATTGCAGCGAGGCTTGTCAGGCGGAAGCCAAGCGAGCCAGAACGGTACAGAAGAACAACCTCTTCAAAGTCGCCCGACCACTCATGGAGATACAGCATCAGGAGTATCTCACCTTTTCCAAAGCTGCCACGCTCATGGGCTGTTCCCGGCAGTACGTTTATAAACTTGTAGCCCTCGGCAAGCTGAAAGCCTCACGTATCAGCAGCCGCATGGCATTTATCCGCAAGGCAGACATCGAGCGGATGCTGGAGGGCAACCCGTATCATCGTGTTTTACCCGGCAGTACCTCCGCATCGAGAAAGCCAGCTCCATCTTCCTTGCCTGCCAAAAAAGAAAAAAGGGAAAAGGAAACCGATGAGGTGCCGGACTTCTATTCGGGCGAAGAGGTGATGACCCTTTATAAGGTCAAGCAGTCTTGGCTCTATACCACCGCCAAGCGCAACCGCATCCCCATCTGCCGCATCGCAGGAAAGAACTATTACAGCAAGAAGCATATTGACGATTTTTTCGGTGTGTCAGTTGATATAAGTAGGATTACCGACTGGCTCCTGACAGAAGAAGCGGAAGAATTGTTCGGCATGAAGCCCTCCGCACTCCGGGCATACGTCTATCGTCACAAGATACCCACCAAAAGAGAATACGGGCGCACCTATTATTCCAAATCCCATCTGGACGAGCTGCGCAGAACCGACCTTGTAAATGATGAACGCTACTATACCGTGGAACAGGTAAAGCAGATTTACGGGCTTTCCTCCGCCAACATCTGCCATATCGTCAAGGTAAAGCACATCGAAAAGATAAAGGTCGGTGTAAAGAACCTGCTTTTGCGCTCCGATGTGGAGCGTGTCATGGCAGAGAGGAACAAGTAACCGTGAACAACCTACATTACCGGAAAATTATTTCAGAATGATTGTCCGTGAGGTTTCTCACGGTTGTTTCACGTTGTTTCTTTGCCATCGAAAAGTTCGGGAAACACCCACAAACGTATTATCAATTAAAACAGTATCCATATGAGCAAATGCAAAACAGTGACCTTGCGCAAGCGCAAGATTAAGAACGGGACACAGTATTCATTGTGTCTGGACTATTATCCGGGCTACCGTGACAACACCACCATGAAAGTGATTACACGTGAAGCTCTGGGGATCTACATCTTCGCCAAACCTGCCAACCAGCAGGAGCGTGATTTCAACGCACGCATGATGAAAAAAGCGGAGATACTGCGTAACCGGCGTTACGAAGCCATCTTCAATGAGAACAATGGTTTCTTTGACAAAGCCAAGATGAAAGGCGATTTCCTTGCCTACTTCAAGGCATTGGCAGACAGGAAGAATATCAAGTGGCGACACGTCTATAAACATTTCGAGCGGTTTGTGAACGGCAAATGTACCTTTGAGGAAGTGGACGTGGACTTGTGCCGCAAGTTCATGGAGTATCTGCTTGGAGCTCCGCAGTCGATACATACCAACCAAAAGCTGCATATAAATTCCGCAGCAGGGTACTGGTCTGCTTTCCGTGCCGTTCTCCACACCGCCTACCGTGACAGGAAGATAAAGGAGAATCCCAACGGTTTCTTAGACCGTATCGAGAGCATTCCTACCATGAGGGAACATCTGAGCCAAGAGGAACTGATAAGGCTTGCCGAAACCCCATGCGAAGAAGAGGTCTTAAAAAGGGCGTTCCTTTTCGGTTGCCTGACCGGACTGAGGAAGAGCGACATCAAGCAACTCACTTGGCAACAGATACAACCGTACACTAACGGCAAGATGTTCGTAACCACCCGTATGCAGAAGACAAAACAGATTGTACACAACCCCATCAGCGATGAAGCCTACGGGCTGCTTGGGGAACGGTGCGAGGGGCTTATCTTTGACGGTTTCAAGGACAAGATGCTGCAAGGACCGCTGAAACGGTGGCTCTTGGCGGCAGGGATAACCAAGAAGATAACCTTTCACTGCACACGGCACTCATTCGGAAGCCTGCACGTGGAAATGGGTACGGACATGGCTGTCATTCAAGCCTATCTGGGACACAAGAACATTACCACCACACAGATTTATTCCAAGATGGCAGCGCGGCAGATGTGTGAGGTCGTGGATAAGATAACCCTGAAACGCAAGAAGGCATAAGGCGGTCTCAAGCCATGAATTGTTCACAGGGAGCGGTTATTGCGTGGAGCTTTAACCGCTCCCTATATTTTTGACGGTAGCCAATAAGTCCTTAAAGTATGATAATCGAGTATGAATTCGGACTTTTGGTGAAAAACATTGAAAAAGAAACCACTGACAAAGGATAATGAGTAATAATTGAAAGAAGACTATTAAATTTGCGAGAACAGTAACAAGTAATAACCGAATAAGACAAAGAATATGGAACCGTCCGTAAAAGACAAATATATCATTTTAGGATTTGTCGGCTTTGCCATCCTCCTAATATCTTCCATAGCGACACTGATTGTCGCTGAGAAATTCAATCAGGACAACTTTGTCAGGCTGATAGTTTTTGTATGCGGCAACCTTTTAGGCTGGCTGCTCTATTTCTCCTTCCAGACAGTCATCTTCGATACATACGAAATCTACAAAATAAAGTTCGGCAAGAAAAAGACACTTGCCGAAACCATAAAGGGACGGGAAGAACTGCCTCAAAGTACACTTGAACCGACAGCGGCACTAAAACCGATGCCGACAAACGGAGAAGCCCCCGCTGGCACAGAGCCGCCGATAAAACTTTCCATCGCTCCGGAACTTCACGAGAAGAACCGTGCCGACTATGAGGACAGGGAAAAACAAGAAAAGGAAGAGCGTATCCGCATGGTCATGGAGTATATTCATTTCTACATGCCCCGTATCGCTGACGAAGAGACTGTGAACCATATCTGCAAAGAGGTGAACAGTTGGATGAACCTTCACACTTACAAGCCGAAGCCGATAACAAGACGGTTGACGAAAGAGATTACCAATATCCCACTCCGCCATTTCGTGTGGAATATCTCCGAGCGCTTCATGTACAAGAAATATTATAATGGGGACAACCGTGCCCGTTTCATCAAAGCCCTTTTCCCACATGAATTTGCTGATACGGATATAGCGACCATCAAGAACTTCAAGGTAGAACCGTTGAAGACACTTATTCCGATTGACGAACCCGAAAACGGCAATCTGGATTTCCATTATCCTGCGGATTATGTACGGGAGAAGCAGATTTAAGCCTGTTTTAGAGAAATCACGATAATAACGACAAACATCCGACAACTCATAATCTGCTGTTTTACAATGTTTCCTGAATAACTTTACCCGTCATTTGCGGTTGGGCATCGTTATTCGGGAATTATTTTGCAATGACCTGTCGTGGAGATATTCACGGTTATATCATTGTTGTCCTTTGCGCCAAGTCTTACAAAAGAGACGAGCGCAAAAATGGAAAAAACAATTCTTACATTCAATGACCTCCCCGAGGTTGTGGCTCAACTTCGAGACGAGGTGATGAGCCTTAGAAGCCTGCTCACCGAGCAGCACAGTGTAAACAATGCAAAGGCAGTGGACAGCCATGTCCCCATGTCCGTGGACGAAGCGGCAGAGTATCTGGGTATTCCAAAAGGTACGCTCTACATGAAACTTTCGGAAGGAAGCATTCCTGCCACCAAGCCCGGAAAACGCTACTGCCTCTACCGTGACGAGCTTGACAAGTGGCTGGAATCCTCCCGGAAGAATCCCGTTCCGTTATCCGATGAGGAACTGGGCGAGTCCTTATCCTCTTCCCACCGCCGCAAACCCAATCCCCGTAACTGGTAAATGTCATGGAAGAGGACAAGAACTATATCAGCCTGATACATGGCGACCTTACAAGGGCTGCCCAAGTGCAGGACGGTATGCCGGAGAGTATCGGTGTGATGAGTATCAAGACCGCCAACAGGACTGTACTCGAAGCATCGCTGTTGCCCACGCCCCGTGCGTTGTGGGACAGTTTCTGGTACGAGGGGGAACTATCCTGCCTCTTTGCCGATTCCAATGTGGGCAAGTCCATCCTTGCCGTACAGATAGCTGACCGCATCGCACGGACTGACAATGTACTGTATCTGGACTTCGAGCTGTCCGACAAACAATTCCAGCTCCGCTATACCGATGAATACGGATACCTCTACACCTTTCCGGAAAAGTTGTATCGGGTATCTCTTGAGTGCAATTCGCTGTTGGAAGCAGACTTTGAAGAGGCGATTATCGGCAGCATCGAGCAGATGGCGTTGCAAACCCGCTGTAAGATTTTCATCGTGGACAACCTTACCTACCTGTGCTGTGCAATGGAAAAGGGCGATGCCGCCGGACGGCTGATGATACAACTCAACAACCTCAAAAAGAGGTATGACCTGTCTATGCTTGTCTTGGCGCATACCCCCAAACGCTCTTTGGATTGTCCCATCACATCCAATGACCTTGCAGGAAGCAAACGGCTCTACAACTTCTTTGAC